>CAYGVP010000038.1:4994-10470 GCA_964353385.1 uncultured Dehalococcoidaceae bacterium | reverse complement strand
TACGTTGCGTTTCCCTGGCCCTTAAGGCATCAAGTTCTGCCTGATTTTCCCGCTCGACTTCCGCGTACCCAAGCCGGCGGGCCATTTCAGCTTCGAGAGTTTTCCTGATTACCTCGTATTGAACGCCCTTGAGTTCCTGGGCCTTACGGAGTTCCAAGTTGAGAACCACTTTCCCGTCGATAAAGAAGTCTCCCACCTGAATATCAGTCCTCTCGATTTCAACAGTGACAGCCTCAGCAAAGGCCTTACCACGGCTCAAGGCCGTCTCCTTGGAGGCGATGTCTTGGACTATGCCGTCTCGGTCATAGATAATAAACATATTTCCCCCTATTCCGAACTTACCCGCAACCACTTCTGCCGGATGCAGGTCGGTTTAAAAATGCGTTCAATCAAGATACACTTTTCTTCGACCCAGCCGGCTTGAACCCTCCTCGCCGGTAGAGGTTCATGTCTGCACTATCCTATTGACCCAACCGACTATTCAGAAAACTGCTCAAAAGCATTTCTGATGGTCTCCTTAATTTCCTCAATCCTACTCCAATACTGTGTCTCAGCTTGGAAGGCCTCCAGGATCTTTGTTCTCAGTCCCTGTAGACCATCAACTGGTTTCCAGAGAACCGAGTAAGCCTTGTACTCAACACTTTCTTCTTCTTCACGTCTTATAAATACTACTATTGCTGTATCTACAGAGCACTTAAAGACGTCCACTAACTGTAGTATCATGACTAACTCCTTTGGTTAAATTTTAACCATAGGGTTAAGATTGATCAATCCTATTCACCCAACCATCTATACTAATTACATCAGTTACTTCAGCAAAGGCAGTTAGGACCAGACCATTTTGTAAGATCCCTCTCATTATATCAACTGGTCCTACTTGAGCTGGAATGTTAATTACTAATAGATAAGCAGAATCAACTCCACCTTTTTCAAGGGTCAGAAGGACGTCAGAGTCGCTATTATTAAAAGCAAAGAGCCATATCTCGTCTATTACATCAGCTACTGCAGAAGCCGTATGAATAACATCACCTAGAGTAGCTGTTGCACTAACCTGGATAGGCAAGCCGTCAGTGGAGCCACTAAGAATATGTTTTGTAAAAACGCTCAACTAAACACCTGAATCTTTATAATGTTGACTAAGTCATCAAGATCAACCAGTCTAACTACATGTTCTGGTTTTGTTGGCGCTTCACCTACCCAATGCTGGCCAGTGGTCATAGAGGCATCTTGTAGTTCATCAAGAAAGTCCCCATCTGGATCATCAAGTGTGAGTGTATCATCATATAAATAGGGCCCAAAACCAGGACCGTAGAGTTTTTTATCTGCCATCTATTTTACTTTCCAGTTTATCTATCTTACCATCTACATGCTCTCTTAGTTTATCCATTTGAGCAGACACAAAATCACGAAACTCTAATACATGATTCGACATAGCTGCTGCACAAATCAGAGCATGATCTTTAGTGGTAAGATATTCACAGTTAACACCATTCCTTTTTCTACTTTCTATTCTCTTTGTTCCAGCAATAGCTAATATAACACCGCCTATATAAACTCCCAGTTGAATCAGACCAGTTTCTACATCAGTCATATCATTCTCCATCCTTGTAGTGGTTTTTCCTCTTCAAGAGTTTTATATAACGCCTCCTCATCAAGATCAACCTCAGGTACATCATCGCCTGGTTCAAAATAACGCTCACCAAGTTCCAGCATCTCAACTATATAGGCCAGAGCATCCATTACGTCCATTAGACGAGAACGAGGAAATGAGAGTAGCTGAGATTCAAGAACATTACAACAGGCTCTATTATGATAGATATAGCCCTGGCGGTAATAAGGTACGAGGGCAGCAATACGGTCTTCCTTTTTAGCCCGAGCCTTTAGTTCAACAAGATTGAAAACAGCCCGGCGTTTGACCATCTCATTTTTCCAGGGCTGCAAAATGAATTCGTTTAGAGATGTTACTTCAACGCCAACGGCTATAGCACGTAAGCGCTTAGCCATCTCAAACATTTCGTTCATAATCTGGTCTGGAAATAACTTAGCATGAACAATATCACGGACGAAGATCTTGCCAGCCTTTGGATCCAGACTGACACCAACAATGGCACTTTCAGCACTATGAACTTGGACAGTTTTGGCAGGATCAACTATGATAACTGTTTCAAGGTAACTATTACGAACGTCGTTTTCGTCATAGTATTTAAAGTACTGCTGTTGAAAGGAGGCGTTTTCCTTGGAGACAGCGATGTTTCTAAATTCTCTAAAGAAAACATCCATCATGCTGTGCTCACGATGGTAGAGAACTTCCTTCATTATATCTGCATCAGAGATGAACTCAGGAGCTTTAGACTTATAGTCATCACCACAAAGTTCCAGTAGTATTGTCTTCCACTCACTAGAATCAATGATTTCTTGAAGAAGAGCATCCTCATGTTTTAGTGTATCAATATAGACTATCTGCCAGTTGTGGTCATAACGGCTGATACACTTTTCAAGATCGGCGTGAAACCATTCTTTTCGTTTCAGTCTAATTTCAGGGTTAGTTATAGTTTCAGTGTCCTCAAGGTCGTCTACTATGATTAAGTCAGGCCGTTTGTTCTTGTATAACAGACCACGAACCTGCTGGCCACTACCACGAGGGAGTACCAGTGTTCCCATTGAAGTTGCCCAGGCGGCACGAGAGAATGACTCATCAAGACCATCAACTCCTCCACTAGTGGTTTTGATTGGGCCAAAGATCTTCCTTATCATTAGGTTACTGACAAGTTCCATCTTCAGGTTTTCAGTCTGACGCTCGGCACTAGTGGCACTGTTGGAAACATAGAGGATGAAATTACACAGACGGAATAGTATCTTTTGTGCAGCCAGGGCCAGGCCAACTATGGAAGTTTTACCCAGACCACGTGGGGCGGCTATACCTACACGCTGATTTCCAGGAGACAGAATATCAAATATTTCGTAATGAAGACGGGAAAACGGAGAGGAAAAGCGTTCTGAAAAGAACATCTTAGCAAAATAGGCCAGGTCAACTGAGCATCTGGCCAGCTGGTCTGAAAGTTCTTGGTCCCTTAGTATTTCTTCAGCGCTCATGTGTTCCTGGTCAAATGCGGCTGACGCCGCCGGTTATTCTCTAGCAACACCCTTAATCTTCTCATACATCCTATAGCCGCCAAGACCTAGAAGTGCAAAAACTAGTGGAATCAACTCACTAGTATCAATCTTAGGAAGTGTAGTAATAGTAGACTGTGTAATAACTAAAGCCCAGGATACTGTTGGCTCTACAATATACTTCCAGGCGATGCCGAAACCACAGGTCCAACCAATAAAAGGCCGCCAACCAGAAACAAAGATGCTTGGGTGCGTCGATTCAGCTAGGTTGATTTTAGCTTGGGCCTCAGCGGCTGCTGCTGTAAGCGTAAGGGTAAGTGACTCAAGTTCCGCTTTCTTCTCTGGTGATATATCTCCAGTAATTGCTGAACGAATGCTAGTTGCAAGAGTCCCAACTCCCTCTAGCGCGCCTTTTACATCTACCAGATTTACTGGGCTTCCAAAGATTCCCATACTATTACCTTTGGTTAAATTTTAACGTTAGATCATACGCATACGCATAAAGGTAACGGCTAACGCCTTCGTTAAACCAGTTCGAAATGCGGCCCGTCATTGAACTTCTGATCCCTAATGACATAGTTATTCCTATCCCAGTCATAACCCCAACGGATGTCTATTCCTAAACACTTTGCTACTCCTAACACAATCCCTCCCATAAAGCAGAATTGTAGAACATCCCACTCGCCTTTTTGGTCAAGTGGGACACCTCTGAACTTTTGGTTATATGGGAGAATATCTACGGCCAGGGAAGGGAGGGAGTTGTGCTTGGAGTCAGGCCAGTCAGTTCTACTATGGCCCTGTTTGAAGGCTAGTCTTTGTTCTTGTTCGCCACGGTGGCCACAGTCTACAGAGAAGTCATAGTAATTTATAACCTCATTCATCAACCGTTGTAACCTTTGGTCACACGTCGCTAGTCTCTGTAATGATAATGGGCTCAGAAGAGGCATTATCACCTCCATCAACAATTAAGGATTGTTCGTTAGCTAGTTGCTTTCCTCTAGTCTTTATCTCCTCAATATCCTGAGCTGTTAGATAGGCATGAAGATGTCTAATATCTATCTTCGCTCCATAGCCTCCACGGTCAAGAACATCAGTGGCAGCCTTGAACCTTACGTCATCTTTCTCTGCCTCCAGTAACTCCTCTAACACCTTAAGTGCTTTAGGAGCCATCTCCCTAATTTCCTTCATAATATCTATTGTTTCTGCATCTGCCGCCCCTCTCATAACCACTAACTTTTGCTGGCCTAGTCTACTATTAACAGTATTACAAACCGTTGCAGATGTAATACCTAGTGTTTTTGCAATAGTTATATTATTCAGCCCTAAGGAGGCCAGCCTAAGGATCTGGTGATTCATCTCTCTAAGTACCTTAATTTGGTACTTTTTCTCTTCCTGCGGTATCATTCTTCTATCTTCCATAGTCATAACTACCTCTATTTTCTACCTCTACCATACCACATTTTACTTTACTTGTCAACACATTTTTAACCATTAAAACTGGTCCTTTGGTTAAAATTTAACCATAGGTACCAATACCATGTTATTTTATGGGATTAGTTAGAAATGCAGAAATTTTGTAAGAATTGCAGGTGTTCGCGCGCGCAAGTGATTTACCCCTATGGGTTATTGATAGTGGATTTGATTGCCAGATGATAATCTTTATCATCTATGGACGGAAACTAGGGCATGAAAATAAACCTTGACAATTGGTTCTGAGTATGATATGATTGGTTCAAATGATGAAATAGGAGGTGATGTAACAATAGGTCAAATATGAAACGTCCATACAAAGCCCTTCCCAGTTGTTGTGGAATAAGGCGGTTAGGTCGAAATCCAGACCGAACGGGACGCTAAAACAGGACAAATATCGAGGGTGATAGGTTCACCTAGGGCCGCGGCATAGGAGCACACTATGACCGAAATTACTAGAAAAATGAGTTACAAAATCACAAAGGACAACCGTGTCTATAACATCACGTCCACGGTGGACTTTACCGGAACTTCGGTCGAGGAACTAGCAACTATGCTAGTGGGTTCTTCAAGCCCTCGGGTTACTCATCAGAACGTAGTTCTGAGGCCTTTGAGCCATGAGGCCTTAACGGAACTCGAGAAAACCGGTGATAAGTTCCATATTAGGACGCCTGGAAAGAAAGCCGCCAGGCCGCCTCTCAGTGATGATGAACTCCTGGCCCTGGCCCAGTCAAACCCTCGGGTTATGGCCGCTATTCTCGAGACTCAAAGGGTCCGAGAAGCCTAAGTCGAGGAAACTGCCTAACATTAACCCTTTTCGGCCGTGGCTCTAGTTGAATCTATCACCTATGGTTAAATTTTAACGTAAGAACGTCCTATGGTTAAAATGGTTCTA
>CAYGVP010000038.1:2767-4894 GCA_964353385.1 uncultured Dehalococcoidaceae bacterium | reverse complement strand
CCATTTAACACTCTAGGCCTCTAGTCCTAGGGGGCCTCATTTAATCCATGTTTCTAGTCCTTCTAACACGTTCCCACTCACTAATCCTATCTAGAAAAAAAAGCTTCTAAGATATAAGATGAATAAGATCTGTTAGAAGGGTTAAAATGGGTGGATGGGTAGGACTAGAGGGTTAGAGAGCTAGGTGGGTTAAATGGATTAGAGGGTTAAATTAACATAACAAAATGTGTTGCAAAGGGCGGAAAGATAGGTTATAATGAAAAATAATCAGGCGGAATGAGAAAGGAAAAAACTAATTATTGTCTGCGTTAATAGATGGTTGCAAGATGGAAACAGTTGTGGTATAATTAGGTAACAATAGGAAGGGAGGTGATAATAAGTGTTAAAGTGTTGGAACTGTGGAAAAGAGAGCGGAAATCCAGAAGCAAGGACTCAGTATAGACTATGCAGGCAGTGCTCAGAAAATAGTAGAGCTGGAAGGATTGAGAAGGCTACAAGAAAGAAACGACTTACAGCAACAGGAAAGAGGAGAATTTATCTAGACACACAACTATCAAAAGAACGTATGAAAAGAAATGGGATTGCTAAGAACTATTTTAGTAACTCCATCAAGTGGTCTAGAGTTCAGTGGACTACAAAGGCCTACTGGCCAACTGGAAAGTAACCATGCCCTCTCACTGTGATATCTGTAACAAGCCACTTAGGGACCAACAGTTCTACGCGGATAGTAAAACTAACTCTAGAGCAGGCCTGAATGGCACTTGGGCTTTCTTATGTCCAGAGTACTTCAGGACTTACGGCGGATCAGTTTGGACAAAACACTCAACAAAAACAGGAAAGACGATAGAAAGGAGTAAAGGGCTATGAAGTATCCAGAGTGGGTAGTTAAACTGGCAAACTGGTGGAGGTATAAGGCTGGAGCTAGAGAACGAGCCAACTTCATGTCAAGGATCCACCTCAAGCACAAAGAAACAGTTGAGGATTTCCTTATGTTGAAGGAAGTCGGGCCATATAGAAAGCTAAAGGCTAGAAGGAGTTACTAGTGGACAAAACTACTCCAACAAGTAAAAGTGGAGCGTTGCCATCTCTCACACAAATACTACTTAACATAATTCCAGAAGTACTTATGGAGAGAGGAAAAAGACACTCTAGAATTAAGGCTCACAGTGGGCAAAAAAGTAAGATGGTGGAGAGGAGAAGGAAACTAAACAAGATTGCTGCTAAGAGCAGAAAGAGGAATAGGTAACTAATGCCCTCCAACACTTCTCATAGTGCCACTTTAGTAACTCATTATGAGAAGTGTCTCCTCATACTGCCTAACGGAAAGTGGCCGTTAGGCAGCCCTCAAACCTATGGTTAAAATTTAACGAAAGGAGAAAGAAATGGAAAAAATAGTAATAATGGGAGAGTCAATCTCAATTCAGAGAGAAAAAGATGAGAAAGCAAGAGTTGAGTTTATGGCTAAGTGTATATCAGCTAGAGCAGACTTAGAAGGACTGAAGACTTTGATAAGAGCCTACATAAATCTATACAAAGTTATAGAGAATGACTGCCAGCCAGCGAGAGGGATTGAAAGATGTAACGATTGCAGAGAGGCTGCAGAGAGCTGTGAGAAAGTCTCAGATCTGGCAGAGCTATTCTCTCAACTAGAGAAAGTATAATAAGTGATCCCTGACAGCTGCATAGACTACTTAATTAAGCGAGTTGGTCCTCAAACTTTTGAGGTAACTAAGTTCGACGGCAATCCTATGGCTGTTTACCTAGTAGAGCCACAAAGCGGCAGATGTACCTGCCCAGCCAAAGTCTCATGCAAACATCTAAGAATGATAAACGAATGGTTAAACAAAGGAAAAGAAAATGAGTGGAGAAAGGAGAAACTGCCACTATGAATAAGGAAATAAAAGAACTACTTTATGAGTTAGCGTCGTTACAAAGGCAGCAGAATCTTATTTTAGCTGGTCTAACACTGACCAACAAGACTCCATCAGAAAAAGCTGACGAAATTCTCAACACAGTTCTCATCAAGCCTGGCTGCTCAACCATCGTTAATACTACATCAGAGGTAGCAACTCTCCACAGAGCTGCAAAGAAGAGGCAGATAAGACTAAAATCTAGTGAAATAGAGGA
>CAYGVP010000038.1:0-2667 GCA_964353385.1 uncultured Dehalococcoidaceae bacterium | reverse complement strand
TCCACAGAGCTGCAAAGAAGAGGCAGATAAGACTAAAATCTAGTGAAATAGAGGACGTTACTGGAAAAAAGAGCTACTTGGTGGTATTCTCAAGGTGGGTTGAGAAATGAAGTATATCTTACTAAGTATTTGTGTCTTATGGTCTCTCTGGTCTTGTTTTATACTTGAAAGAACACTTGAACTAGATAGACTAAATCCAAACTCACAGATCCTGGAATCAGTTCTGGTAATCAAACTTAACAACACTAGAGAAAAATTAAGGGTAGCAGATATGAGAGCGAAGTACCTTAAGTATCTACTAGACCAAAAGAGAGGAAGGAAATGATTAACATCTGCTTAGCTTGTGGAAAAGAACTAAGCGGCCCGGTTTGGGGAAAGAGTATATGCAAGGAGTGTATAGAGATTAAAGTTACATCTGAGGAGAGAGATGCCCTAACCAAGCCTCAGAATGGAGAACTATTTGGTTATAAACTTCCACCATACTTTATCTCTGAGATAATCAGTGAACTTACTGATGATAACAAAGGAGTAAAACTAGAGGTAAGGGCCGATGTTGAGGTCTTCAGAGATGATAAAGGAGAACTATCAGCTCAAATGAGATCAATCATAAGGATTGAGGACATTGATATAGTTCTGCAGAAGATAACTAATAAACTAAAAGAGATTATAAACGAAAGGATTGAGAACGATAACGAGTGGAAAGATCTCACAATGGACCTTTACTTGGAGGGCTTAAGTGAAAGACGAACACAAACGTGATTTAGTGGCCTCCACTTGGATTGACAGTAGGGAACTAACCACTGTTATCAAGTTTCTAATGAAACGTGGTTATATTCCTGTTTCTGTAAGTGACTCCATTTCAACTGGCATTTCATGCCTGGCAGAAATCATTCATAACAGTGGAGAAGTAGAACCGACTGAAACTACTTCAGAAGCCAGATCGTTTCTCAGCGAAACAATTAGGCAGACTGATAGTATGAGAAAAAGAGGAATGAGAAACATTATTCATAACTTGCAGCTAGACTCAATGATAGGAAGTCAACCTTTTGACAGTAACATAACTAGAGAAGAAACACCCAAAGCAGAAATCCCTGATGCTGTTAGAAACATGGCTATAAAAGAGGAGAAAGAGTGATTCTATCGTTAAAATTTAACCATAGGAGGAACTTATGGGAATACCACAGGCGGTTTATCTTCTAATTTGGGTAGCTGTATTCATTATGTACTTATGGAAGAACGGAGAACCAAAACCAGAAGACGTATATGATCTTAGAGACGCCATCATATCGTTCTTCATTCTTACACTACCTCTTTACTTTGGGGGTTTCTTTAATGGATGTAAATGAAGTTATCATACTACGTGAGCAGGCCAGAAAGGAAATGCTCCCACTTTTTGCAAAACTCAAAGCAGCTGAGAAACACTATAAAAGGATAAAAGCTCTCTATGACCACTATCACAGCCTTTTTCAACAGTATGATAGAATGATAGCTGAAAAGAACATAAGGGTAATTACTCCAACTCAAAGGAAAGAGAAACAGGTTATTAACTTTACCAAGGACCAGGCTGCCAGAATTATAGAGAGACTTAAGGAGAAGGGTTACCTAATTGAATAAATGTTTAATACCATATTGACAACTTACAATAGATACCATATAATCATATCATAAATGCGGGAGGTATGATAATCTTATCAAAAGGAGGTAAAACGGAGTTTTATTTTCCCGCTGGCCACAACCTTAACTAAAATAGAGAAAGGAAGGAAAGATGTCTAAAACTATCGAGATTACTGCAAAGAAGGAAATCAATGGAGTTCCCAAAAGCGCTACAATCTTTAGTGCCATGGGAGAAACGGCTGCTGAGAGAATCGAGATGTTTGGGGATCAAGTTGTAAACTCCAATTTCATCTCTGAGGTAAAGGTATCTGCTCAGGCAGTCATCAGACGGTTCCTTGAGAAAGGAAAGACTCAAGATGAGATCACTGCTCTTATGGCTACCTGGAAGCCAGGCGTTGCTATGGATCGTACTGTGGACGTCGAGGCCGCTGCCATTGCCAAGTATGAATCCATGAGTAAGGATAAGCAGGACGCCTTCATCGAAAAGTTGATGAGCCGTCAGAAGTAAACACTAACAGGCGGATTGAGCACTTTGCTCTTTCCGCCTTCTTTAGGAACTAAAAGGTGGGGAAAAATGTAATGGCCAAGTGCAAACTCTGTAACCAACAGGTGACTCAAATAGATAGAGATATGTCAGTCTCCATTACTACTTATAACAAGCGTATGGGCTGGACGTCTCATGTAACTGGCCAGCCTATTTGGGGAACTTTGTGTTACTACCACGAAAAGGTTAGAAAACGCCTGATGCAGCCTGGTCAGACTAGTGGGAGGTCATACTTTGCAAAACTGGACGAGGCGTAAAGGGATAATGCTGGCCTATCCTATGGAGGAGAAACGCTTCCTAAAATGGGGTAGTTTTGCTATCTGCCAGCCAAAGTTAGATGGAGAGCGTTGCAGGGCTATTGTTACAGATAACAAGGTTATGCTCCTCTCAAGCGAGGAGAACGTAATTTGGTCTGTACCTCATATCAACAAAGAATTAGAAGAAATGAAACTTGGTAATATAGAATTGGATGGTGAACTATACTCTCATAACATTTCTTTTGAGGAAAT
>CAYGVP010000037.1:0-10483 GCA_964353385.1 uncultured Dehalococcoidaceae bacterium | reverse complement strand
CCATGCGGTGCCGAGCACCGCGTTCAGGTTTGCGAGATTAGGCCCTCTAGCGTGCAGGGCCTCGGCGTAGACGTAGGCGGGCTCGAGGGGGACGAGGGCGGCGCAGAGGTCGTAGACGTCGTCGAACAGGTGGGGCCGGTAGGCGCAGGCGGGGACGATCGGGGCGAGGATGACGCCGACGGGGATGCCGAGAGAGTGGGCCGCCTCGAGGACGGCGATGCGGTCTAGGGGGGGGGCGCACCGGGGCTCGAGGCGGCGTGAGAGGGAGGCGTAGGAGGTCGCTAGGGAGAACTGCAGGCGAACCTGGGAGGGGTACCGAGCGAGGAGCTGCAGGTCGTCGAGGACCAGGACGGAGCGGGTCTGTATGCAGAACCGCACCCCGGCGGGGAGGGCGTGCTCGAGTATGGAGCGGGTATAGCCCCTCAGCTCCGGCAGGTAGGGGTCGTGGGTGCTCGAGAGCATGACCTCTTTGCCCTTCATCCTGGACCATCTCGCGCTCTTGATGCGCTCCTCGAGGCCCTCCTTGACGTAGAGGTAGGAGCCCCACGCCTTGCCGGCCGCGAGCTCGCGGTGTGGGCCGTTGCTGACGATCTCCTGCACGTAACAGAACGGGCAGCCGTGAGAGCAGCCGACCGCGAAGTTCAGCGCGTACCCGTCCGAGAGCTCCTTGCCCACCCCGCCCTTGGCCTTGCTCGTCAGCTTGCTGGGATTGACAAGGGGGCTCTTCGTCGAGTACGTGCCGGTGATCATATTATCGCCTTCTCCTTCAACCAGGCGCGCAGGTCGTTCACGCGGGGGTTCCGGCCGAGCTGCTTGCGCATCTCCGAGACGTACATCACCACGACGTCCTTCCCGGTGCCTGCCGCGAACGCCTCGCGGTAACGCTTGATCTTCGCCGAGGGCCTCTCCTCAATCTCGTAGTAGACCTGCGCCTCGGGGATGGTGATGTCGGCGACGTCGATGACGAACGAGCCCCCCTGCTGATTGGGTACCGACCACTCCTTCCGGATCCGCGCGTGCGGGCGGCCGCGCTCGAGGATGTCGACGAGCTCGTTCTGCAGTCGGTTGTGCTCCTTGCTGACGTTGCCGCGGTGGTTCATGGGTTCACCAGGTCCACCGCGAGCCAGCCATCGAAGCTGTAGCGCTCCATGTAGCCGTACGTCAGGTAGCCGTAACCGTGGTCGCCCCAGGAGCCCCACGAGTTCTTGAACTTGAACCTCGAGGTCGCATCATCGTACCCCACGATGCAGATGGCGTGGTTCCCCTCGAAGTGATCTATCGTGGGGATGGGGAGCGGGACGTCGCCCTCGACCGCGTCCATGAAGGGCTCGTAGACCATGACCCCGATGACGAAGGGGCCATTGGAGACGAGCGCCTGCTTCATCTCGAGCACGCTGCCGATGGCGACGTAGGACGCGATGCGGTTCGGGAACGCCTTCGTGTCCGACCGCCTGCTCTCGGGGAGCGGGACGTTCGCCACATACGGCCATGACGTCTCGGGCGGCACGCCCTGGTCCTTGAGGACCGTCATCGCCGCGCGTATCGTCGTCCCCTCGTGCGGGAGCCGCATGCCGTCGATCTCCTTGGCGTGCTCGTACACGTACCGCTCGCTGAGGTCGTTCCTTCTCAGGCAGCATCGCTTCGCGCCGCGCTCCTGATACTCCTTCATGGCCACGCATGCGAAGCCGACACAGGCTCCCTCGTCGCCTTGGTTGCGGACGCCCGTCATGTTCGCCGTGTGGTCGATGCTCGGGGGCAGAGCCCTCGGCACCCTCACGGCCATCATGATGTGGTACTTGTAGTCCCTGCCGTCCTTCGGGCTCGGGATGCATCCTAAGCGGCCCATCTACTTCCCCCCCTCTTGAGGGCACGAAGTACCGTAGTGCTGTCCGTACGTCTTGTGACAGTTCGCACAGATTCGTCTCAGCTTCGGGTTCCGCTCACCTCTGGCCTTCTTGCCACTGTCTACGAATGTCATCTTCAGCCCCCCTCGCGCTGATTGGATGGACATGCGTGGGATGGGCACACGCCTCCGACAAGATGCTGACCGCATCGCGCGCAGCGCGGCTGGCCGCATGTCTCACAACTGTACTGCTCAGGCATCTACGCACCCCCCTCTGTCAGCAGCGCGGTCGTGAGCCCCCCGAAGTCCGGCAGCGTGCCCCTCCTCAGGTTGGGCAGCATCCTCTCTCCGACAGTCGTCTCGCCACCGCCGGGTAGCTTCACCATCACCCAGGGAAGGAACGCCTCTTCCAAACTCTCGATGCCAAAGTCGATGGCCGTCCACTTCGCGAGAAGGTTGTTCAAGAGCGCCCTGTAAACCGACTGCTCCTTCTTCCCCTTCGTCGAGATCCTGATACGTACCGGCAGCAACTTGTTCTCTCCATCGATGATGTACTTGACCGCGAACTGGAGTTGGATGACGCCCTGCCCCTCGGTCCATTGGATGACCTGCGCCCCGTGCTTGATGAGCAGTTGTCGGATGGCCTCCTTGGACCTCTCGATGGGAACGGTGGTCGTCTCGAATTGGTACTTCTGCTGGCCCATCTCTCAGCCCCCATCGCGCGGCCGCTCACTATCGGGCAGTCCGCCAGGCCAATCACTCATCTCGCTGATGGATGGTCCCTGCTGGCGCGGCTGCTGCGGGGCGGGCTCGCACTTGGGACAGGCATATCTCTGCCCATTCCAGTATCGCTCGGTGCCACCACACTCAGGGCAATGCGGGGCGGGCGGGGCCTTGCCAGTTACTTTTTGAGCTCCTTGCTCAGGCACGGGCGAGATCGCCTGCTCCCATTGGGGGCACTGGGTCCCTGCACCCTCCCATCCATGGTGGGGGCATTCGATATTGCCACAGGTGGTACACGCGGGCTGGGCCGCCCGCTGCGCGGGGGCGGGCACCACCGCGTAGGTGGCCTCCCCATCTAGCATGAAATGACCCGGTGCGACCGCCCTCCACTTGACGACGTGGGCGCCGAAGGCCACCACGTCCTCGCCCTCCACCAGGTCCTCGATGCGCTTGAGAAGGTAGGACATCAGAAGTCCCCCGTCAGCCTCGTCGCTACATGGCACACGCCCAGCGAGCACGCGGGCCTCAGACCCGGGCAGGGCATCGACGCCTTGTCCTTCTCGGGGCAGTCCTCGGGCACCGGGTAGTTCTTCTCCCGCAGGTACTTGATGGCCTCGGCGACCTCCTCCTTGGTCATCGCCGGCAGCGGCGCGAGGCTCTTCGCGCCGCGCCTCCTATCGGACTCGCCGCTCCACTCGTCAAGCCTCCACGTTGTGCGGTCGGCCATCTTCATCCCCCCTGCTCATCACTCTCTATCTTGTAGCATCCCAGGGCCCAGACCGTCAACGTCCACTCGCGGCCAATGAGCCTCGCGAGGGGCTGGCAGATGTCCACCCAGACCAGAAGCAACCTGTAGCGGAGCTCCATGGCTCACACCTTCGGCTTGGGGGGAGGCACGGCGTCCGGGAACGTCGCCTCGAGGCGGTCCATGAGGTAGGAGATGGGGCCCTTGCCCAGGTCGTGGATGTGCTCGGGGAGGTCGCGGTTGAACTTGTCCTTGTACTCCTTCTCGACGAACTTGTCCACGACCGCCTGCGTCTTCTTCTTCGCGATGACGTCCCTCAGCCAGAGGTACCGCTTCTTCTGCCCATCGCTAATGGGGTCCATGCTGTCGTAGTTCCAGCGGTCGAGCTCGCCCTTCGCGGGTGCGGGGGACGCCGGCGCCGGCTGTGGCGCGGGCTGCTGAGGCGGGGGGGCGGGCTGCTTCGGTGGCGGCACCGCCTTGGATAGATCGACCGGAGGCGCGACGTTCCCGTGGGCCTCACGGACCAGGACGCGCGCTCCCTTCGCGGACCACTTGTCCACCTCCGCGGTGAGCGTGTCGAAGATCTCGTCGATGACTGTCGGGATGTCGTCCCCGCTCTCGAGCTCGACCTTCGATGCGAGGAAGACCTCCTCGCTCTCGTAGTCCCCGGTCTTGTTCTTCCTCGCGTACGTGACCGTGAGCTCTGTCGGGCGGGCCATCTACCTCACCCCGTGCCACACCATCTCGACCTGGGGGTCGTCCTTGGTGCCACCGACCTCGACGCTCACGCTGTCCTTGAACCACTCCAGCATCTCGTCGGGGGCGATGCCCTGGATGCCCTCGAGGATGGCGAAGACGTAGATGCGTCTTGAAGCGGGGATGTAGTACTCCTGATGGAGCTTTCCACTGTCTTTGGCCCTGCGGAGGAGGCTCTCCAGCGCCTGGAAGACGCCGCGCATCTCGTTGTCCATCTAGACCACCCCCTCCTGCTCGCACATGGCCGCCTCGGCACGCATGTCGGCCTCGTAGCTCTCCCTCTCGCGCTGGGCGTAGTCCGCCTCCTCATCCTGCCGCGCCCACATCTCAGACAGGGGGTTCTCGATGCAGTAGTGAGTCAGGCAGCCGACGTTGCCGTTCTTGTCCGCGCCCCACATGGGGCAGTCCTCGCAGTCGGTCATCTAGACCACCTTCCCGAGGTCGAAGCCCCACACTGGGCCGTCGCCGAGGTCCTGCCGCCCCTGCTCGCTCGGCTCCCTGCCGAGCGCCTCGGCCGCCGTCTCGTACCGCCGGACGTCGACGATCTCCCGGTGGTGCCGGTGCTGCCCGCACAGGAAGGTCGACAGGACCATCCTGCCGAGGTGGAGGTCTATCTGCGCGCTCTCCGCGCGGATGTCCCAGAAGGGCTTGAGCGCCCGCACCTCGCGGGTCTTCTTCCCCGCGACGATCTGGTCGAAGTACTCCTTCCGGATGCGGAAGACGATGGTGTACGCCATGCGCCTCACCGCCAGGAGAGGCGGACGTCGTGCTCGTGCTCGGGCAGCGGCGAGGAGCGGTCGTACGCGGCCCCCTCGACGTTCTGCTTCACCCACTCGAGCGCCGCGTCGGGGTCGACCTCGGCGAGGAACTCCATGCCCTCCTTGACGAGCATGGGCTTCTCGGGGGACTTCTTCAGCTCCTCGAGGAGCAGCCGGGCGAGGAACGGGACGTGGTCCTCTCCCACGTTCCGCCGCATCACTGCACCCCCCTGAGCTTCAACCAGTCGCTGATGCCCCGGATCTCCGCGACCTCCTTGTCCGGCCCCATGCGCACGAACCGGCCCAGGGTCTCGCGCAGCTTCTCGTCACCCTCGTACTGCTCCTCGAAGGCCTCGCGGTCGAGCGTGGTGACCGTCTCCGTCTTCGTGAGCGCGACCTCGAGGGGCGAGCCCCTCAGCAGCCGGACGACCTGGTCCTCGTCGTAGCCGAGCCGCCCCTTCCGCATGTACTTCTTCACCACGATCGTGGCGCCGAGCTCGCCGCCGAGGGCGTCCACCTTGTGGACCTCGAGGGGCTTCCCGACCGCGGCCCGGGTGAACAGCTCCTCGCGGATGTTCGATATGTTCTTCGTGCATTGCTCGGCGAGCTCCGACTCCGCGAGAAGGAGCCCGACTAGATCCTCGGCACTTCTCTTTCCGAGGTCGATGTCCACGCATACCCCGCCGTTCTCGCCCGCGGCGAGGACCTCCGGCGCACCGTCCGCTTCCTTCTGCTCTTCATCCATTGACCGATTCCTCCTTGCATGACGTGACGCAGGCCGAAAAGAATGGCCTGCCGTGAGAGTCTAGATCCCGCCCCGTACTCGCGCTCCGCCCACCTCGACCACAGGATGAGCCGCTCCGACGGGTCCTCGTATGCGAACCGGAACCGCCGCGCCTGCTCGTACCACTCGACGCGCCGGCGGATGGCGTCGACGACCCTCATTCGATGACCCCCAGCTCGACCAGGAGCTCGAGCAGCTCCACCTTGGCGCAGGGATGATCATGGAATACCTTGCGGAGGTCCTCGCGCACCAACTCGACGTGCTTGTCGGGATAGGGCATGTACACGAAGCGCCAGGCCATCTCACCACCCCCCCGGGTCCGAGTCGCCCGGTACGCGGCGGACCTTCTTCTTCCTCTCGGACCAGTCCCAGGAATCTAGCGGGGCCCACTTCGGGTCCGAGTAGACCTCGGGAGATGATGCGGCGGCGGGACGGAAGCGGTTGCCCCCAGAGAGGGGATGCACCTCGGGATAGGAGCGGGCGGTGAGCCGCTCGGGATGGTGCGGGGGCGTATCCCGCCGCCGCTGGTTAGATGGATATACTGTCGAGTAATGGGGGTCGGAATTGACCCGTCTGGCGAGCGCGTCGTAGGTCTGTGCGGCGGTGTTCCCTAAAATATACTTTCGGGCTAGTGTGCCAGTGTCCTCAGAGCGTCCCTCAGGTCGTCCTGGTCGATGCCCAGATATCGAATGGTCGTCGCGATGTGCTTGTGGCCCATCAACTTCGATATCGTCTCTATCCGGACGCCCCTCTTCCATAATTGCCGACCGAACGTCCTGCGCATGTCGTGGGGGCTCAGATGCGTCCCCATCCGCTTTCCATGCCTCTCCAGCATGGAGCGTATTCCTCTGGTCGTGTACGGCATTCCGTCGTGAGCGAGCAGACGTTCCGTGGCATGGGGGTGCGCCATGTAGTACTGCAGTTCCCGCTGCGTCGCACCTTCGAGTGGTAGAGTACGAGACTTCTGGCCTTTGCCCATTATTCGCACCGCGTTCTCCATCACATCGGAGCGGTTGAGATCGACCATCTCCTTGGACCTCAGGCCCAGATAGAAGCCGAGCACCAACACGATCCGAAGTGTACCCTCCGCGGTCGTCAGTAGCAAGTCCACCGTCTCCACGCTGTGCCACCGGAGTACCCCCCGCTCCGGTTCCGGCATTCGGAGACGCCGTCGCTGGCGCATCTGGACCATCACTACGGAGCCATGGAACGCGAGCATGCTGCCCAGCACGGCCATCAAAGAGTTGGCCGTGTTCGATGCGTACCTCGCGATTATCAGGTCGCGCATCTTGAGCACCTCCATCTCGCCCCACTCCACGGGATCGCCCATGCCGCCCGCCAACCGCCCGATGCTGCGCAGGTTGTATGTATACGTCTCGCACGTCGTTCTCGGGAAGACCGCCCGCACATCCACTAGATACGCTCGCCCGCGTTCCTCGAACGTGGGCACCATCGCTTCCAACCCCCCAACCCCTTGGGGAATTAAATAAGTGGTGCTGCCGGACGGCCAGATCCAGAGAACTCAACACATGCCTGAGCTGCGTTCTGAGGGCCAGGACCGTCCTGACAGCATGGTGGTGAGAGGGTCGATACCGGTAGGCGTGCCCTCGCAACTCAGGCATGAGGGGTACATATGCCCCCGGACTTATTTAGTTTGGGGTAATAATGTTCTCATCCGATAATTATCAATGATAATAATTTAATCGATTATTATTTAAATACTTGGGTATCCTTAAACAGTTGTGGCACAAGAAGATTGGGCGCATATGAACGTTCCAAGAGAATTTCGGGACCTCATCCATGACATCGTCGACCACCGACGGTATGGATATACGAGCGTGCCCGAGTTCATGCGGGATGCGATGCGTCGTTTGCTCCTTGATCTCGGTGCATTTCATTGGGAGCCGCAACCGAGAACTAAAGAGGATGAGTCGGACATTCAAGGGCCCGGTGTACCATGAATCGTATAAAGATGGGCCTGATGGCCGGTATTTTTATAGCTCAGCTCGTTACGATGTTTTTAATCCTGACTCCGATGCCCGAAGAGCCTAGTGTTGATGCCCCGCTCCCGGAGATCCTTCAATATTCTAATGACGTGCAATCTGTGAACGATGTGAGATATATTGGAAGTTGTATGCTGTTCATCACGATAATATTGGATTTATGGATTGCCGCATGGACCACTGACATCCCACCACATATCCACCCTCACATGGCCATTAGCGAGTCCCGATATGAAGAGATGATGTCCTTCCTGTTCGAGAAGTACCCCAATCTTATTGCTGGTCTTCCCGCCCCGGTGCTGCAGGCGTTGAGGCCCCCTCCCGCACCGCCCGAAGAGAGGAGACTACCGGTCAAAAAACCTCGCAAGAAGAGGGATCGGAGCACTACAATTCTATATTATTTCATACTGTGCCTGATTGTCGGGTCCATCATCTTCTTGTCTATTATATGGTTCATGTGAACTCCACGTACCAGGCGACGGTGAGCTTCATCGCGACCGTCTTGGCTATCTCGTCCGTGAGATTCTTGTACGCGATGCTGTTCGTGGCCGTCGTGATCGTGGCCGGCAGCGCCCAGTAGATGAAAAGGAGTTTCTCGTTCGCGTCGATGACCCCGTTCCCGTCAGGCAGGTCGACACGGTCCTTCTCTAGCAGGTTCGCGACGTGCGGGTCGTAGTCCTTCCCACGCTCGAGGAACCGATACCTATCCTCGCCCGTGCCTCCGAAGACGTATAGCACGGCCTCTATCTCGGCATAGTCCGTCGCGAGGTCCCAATAGGATGGCGGGCCGGCCCCGATGTCATCCTCATACTGGCAATGCAGTATCTCCGCCGAGCCAATCCATAGCTTGTTGATATAGTTCGGCGCCCAGTTTCCCTCCGATGCGTCGAAGGTCGACTTGAAGTACGCGGTCTTCTGGTCCACGCCAGTCAGGATGCCGCGCTCATGGACCCTCGATACCACGATGCTAGGGCCAACCGTGTCCGCGATGCCCATGCACATGGGCTTCGTCCAGTAACTGTCGGGGTCCACGATGTTCGTCGGCACGTACGCGCCGCCGCCCGCGTAGACGGGGAAGCCGGTGCATGCGTCCAGCGAGCCCCTCGAGTACAGGTGCGCGGCCACGTACTTGGCGCGCGTCTCGAGCGTGTTCAGCCTCGAGGACCGTTCTAGCAGGTTGCCCTCGAGGTCCTTCAGCTCCCACTCGAACCAGGAGCGGTTGAACTTCATCCTCTCAGGGCGTAGCGCCCTCATGACGAGCTCGCGGAGTCCTCTTCCGACCATGGTACAAACACCCCCTTCGTCGTTCTCAGGAACACTCTGCAGAAGTACACCGTCGACGCGGCCAGTCCTGTGATGGTCGTCGACGTCGTGGCGATGTTCGACAGGTTCGCGTCATCCGCATCGTCCCAGTCGCCCGTGTAATGGTACTCTACGCAGTACCCGCCCTGCGACGTGGGAACCTTGGCCAGCACTCCATATACCACGACATATGAGTCGAACACCGCGTCCGCCAGGTCCCCGGAGGGTTGCGTGCTGCCCTGCGCCCACTCGACATGGAGACGACCTGGAGCTCCACCCGGGTTCGATGCCGCGATGATGTTATCGCCCAGGACCGCATAGAAACCCTGCTCAGTCTCCCCCATCGTCTCCTGCATGGGATACGTGCACTCGAGCGGGTCGAGGTCCTGCTGCGTGACCATGTTCTCGATGTTCAGCTTCTGTCGGCGCAGTGCGTGGACGGCATCCCGGAACGTCTCGCTGAAGTACCACGTCGTGACGCCGCGCCTGAGTTCGTGCTTCATGCCGACCACGTGCAGGTACAGGTCGACATTGGAGAGCTGCGCGTCGGTGATCTTGACGACCATCCCATGCCAGTATCCAGGTTCGTGCCAATATGCCCACAGCGCCGTCTCCACGAACCCCTGATAGCGCTCCGCGTTCACCTCGGACAATATCTGCTGCGCCTTCCGCTTGCAGTCGCCATGGTCAACGAGGGAGTTGTCGGAGACGATGCACTCGAGCTTGCTCTCCTCCTCGGCCACGCCGGCCACGCCTATCTCGCCCTCTCGACCGGTCACCACGACACGATCCGCATAGTTATCGCGTGTCCTCTTGATGCCGTTCTTCACCATCGTCTCGTAGCTGTTCGACGGCGCGCCCGTGCCGATGCAGAAGACGAGCTTATACTCGGCTGCGTAAGCAGCCCATTCCAGGGCCGCTGTGGCGTATGTGACCGCGTTGTAGCGGTTCTTCGGCTCCAGGGACCCCTGAAGCTCCCACGTGGCAGCCAGGTAGAGTGGCATGGCAGCGTTCACTAACTGCCGGAGCTGCTCGAGGACATCGAGTAGCGACGAGCCCTCCGAGAACTCCACCGCCGTCATGTCCCTCCCGAGAGCGTCACTGTCTTGCGGAGCGATGACGGGTCGCCTCGAGGCGGCATACCCGACGTGCGGGAAGTTAGTTGGGTAGATGGTCCTGTAGACCGGCGTCGGCGCGAGGTCGTTCAGGATGTCGAACACGCTGCGGTTCGTGAACCGCCTATGCCAGCAATAGATGCGCTTCCGCGACAGGAACCAGGCCGCATCCCCCGCGCGCACAATGGCCACTCCCGGCTTCGTCGTGTCGAGCTCGTAGACGTACCCTCGGAACCAGTAACCGTTGCGCGTCCATGTCCTGACGACGCCCATCGTCACATAGACCTCGAGGCGCTTCATGTCGGTCGAGACCTCGTTCGCACCGCCCACGCTGTACTTGTTGTTCTTGTTCGATAGGTGAACCTCGCAGTAGCCCACCTCACCCTCGCGCTCCTCAACGATGACGTCGACCAGGTCCGCCTCCCAGGTCGCGTTCTCGGCCCCGTCATAGTAC
>CAYGVP010000036.1:0-10559 GCA_964353385.1 uncultured Dehalococcoidaceae bacterium | reverse complement strand
TTTGCTTACGACATAAGCTGGATAAGAAATTAGATATAAGTTACTAACTCCTAAAGGAAATCTAAGATGTCATTAGGCCAGCGTATCGCGGGACCGATCGCTTATATCGTTGTCAGAAGCCGCCGACGCGACAAAGTCGATACGGTGCTTAAAGTGGTTTTTCTCTTGCTACAGCTCGTCGATTTGATATTGACGGCTTTAGCTGCGCGTTACGGCTGGCCGGAACTCAACCCGTTGATGAAAGTGTCAACGGACTCAACCTACAAGCTGGCGCTTTTCAAGTTTGGCGTGCCGGTACTGATAAGCTGGTTCGTGCCGGGGAGATGGCTGATACCGGCTATCCTGCTTTTATTAATGGTGGTGGGGTGGAATGTAAAAGAGTTGATAGTGCTGGCTCTTTAAGATAATTTTTTCTTTAAGTCCACTTTCCTCAATTCAAAAATCACCGGATTATCCGCGTCAGGGCAGGCAACCTTAGCTTTAGAAGGGTCCTTTTCCCACGGAAATTTCCCACCGAACTGTAAAGGCTCGGCGAATGGGAAAAGCGTATAAAAAGCCCAGGAGCACATTCCTTTCGGCGTCGTCTGCCCGATAATAAACTCATCCCCGACCTTATGACCGGCGTCGCAAACGCCCTTTTGCGATATTACTTTAGCTATTATCTTTGTCATATTTACCGTCCCGCTTTTTTACCGTCAGGTTTATTTTTAGAATCTCCAGAAAATGGTGCTCGCCCCGACTTACTTTTTCCGATTTAATAATTTCCAGCCGCTTTTGAAATATCGGCCCGTCGATAACCAGGGTATGATATTCCCCGGCTTCGCCGCAGGGCGTGATATTTTTTTTCAGTCCTGCCAGATAAGTAATGAATTCTCTATTCACGATTCTTCCTAATATTTCTTTTCCCAGCAGGTCGGCTTTTACGGCGACGACTACGGACTTAAACCCGGCATCGATGAACTCTTCCATGAGTTTTGTCTGGTCTTCCTGCCAGAGCGGCAGTTGGGGGGTAATGCCGACGGCGGCGCAGACCTTTTCATCCCATTCCCGGTGCGGCTGAAAGTCAATATCGCCGAATATTCCGGCTGTAACGCCCTTCTTTTTCAATTCCTTGAGCGTGTTGATAAATTCCGTCTCGTACGTATCTCTGGTAGTGGGTTTTTGCACGATGGGTATCCCCATCGCCTCCGCCTGGTTTTTAATAACAGCGGCACGGATGCCGTGACTGCACGAGCGTTCCCCGTCCTCCGAGACCATGTTTATCAGGAACCGGATATCCATGCCCGCTTGCTTCGCTCTGTAAAACGCCAGGCAGCCGTCCTTGCCGCCGCTCCATGAAGCAAATGCCTTAACCAAGCTATCGTCCTTACTGTTTGAGATGTGAAATATCATTGAGTGAGAGTAAAATAGCGGTTTGCGGATAAGTCTCCATGATGCTTAATGAAGCCCTGTCAATGCGTATTTGCTGCCAGTGCATCATATCTATCCCCAGTAGATTACAGATTATCAGTCGCAGCGGACCCCCGTGAGAGACGATAGCCGCGGTATCTTTAGATTTGAGATTTTCCAGTCTTTTTAAAAAGTTTTTTACTCGAACGTTCAACTGCTCGAGCGTTTCCCCGCCGGGAAATGCGACCGCTTTCCAGTTTGCCAGTTCTTCCGCTAAAGCCGGGTAAACGTGTTCTATTTCTTTAAAGGTAAGGCCTTCGACGAACCCGAAATTGCATTCGCAGAGTTCGTCGCAGGCGATAAGGCTCGCCTTATGCCCGGCAGCGATAATTTCGGCGGTGGCGGAAGCTCTACTCAACGTGCTGGTATAAACGACGGTTATTTTCTCCGATGCCAGGCGAGTGCGCAGCTGGCTTGCCTGCTTGATACCGATATTGCTCAAGGGGACATCCGTCTTGCCCCAGAATCGGTCGTTTTTATGCAGTTTGGTCGTGCCGTGTCTTATCAGCAACAGTTTTGCCATGATTAGCTCCTCATTCTTCTTCGCCGGCACTTTTACGCAGCCATAACTGGGGATAGGTGGATATTATCTGTTTCAGCGCCTCCATTTTTTCCCTGATATCGGCGGATATTGCCTTGTCGGCCATGAGCTTCTTTAAAAGCGACTGGTCGAATCCCAGCACTTTTCCCCAGAGCCCCTCCGGTTCCAGGACGGCTTTGACCTCATCCTCGCTGAAGCCCGTCTTCTCCATGAGCTTATAGGTGATTTCGTGCTCGCTCCCGAACACGCGGTTCAGTCCCGCCGCCTGGCAATAGTCGATAATCGATTGCCTTGTTTCTCCGAGCTGTGTTTCCAGCTCTTTAATCCGCGCCTGTAATTCGGCGTATCTCTCGACGGCGTCAGCAGCGGCGATGCCGGGCAAGGCTTCCTGGCGGACCGGCTGTATTTCTGTTTTTATGTACTGGTGGCGGTAATATGGGCAATGCTCCGGGAAATCGCAGGGACAATATTCGTTTTCCGTAGCAGGGAAATTCCCTCGGTTGATATTTTCCGCCACTTCCAGCACCAGTTGCCTGGTCTGGCTGATTCGTTCTTTATCCCGCGGCGGGCAGGTGCAGGCTGTATTCGACCGTAAATGATAGAGCGTCAGTTTTTCCACGGTGAGATTCCATGTTTGCTCGGCAGCCATCTGGTAAATCGTTAATTGTAAGTCGTTTTCCATGTAATCTTTGGTGAAAAGCTCTTGGTTTGTCTTGTAGTCGATGATGGAAAGTCCGCCGCTGTCCAGCTTGTCCACCCGGTCGATGAATCCCCTCAATTTTACCCCCTCGATATCCAGGTAAAAACTGTGTTCCAGCGCTACAGGCAGGCGGAAATCGGCAGTGTGGATTTCCCAGAAGCGCGTTAAAATGTCTTTTCCGTACTCCTTATACCTGGCTTCCTCTTCCAGTGATTCGTATCCTTGGGAGAGCCAGTTTTCCTCGTAGAACTGCAGCATTTCTTCGAGCGAGGGGGGCGGTGGCCTGCGTACTTTAAAGAAACGTTCCACGCACGAATGCATGTGCGTGCCGAAGCTGAAATACCACTTTTCTTTACCCTTAAGGCCGTCGATGTATTGCAGCTTATAGCACCAGGGGCAGTGCTGATAAAGAGAAATCTGGGTAAAGCTAAGAGGTCTGATTATTATCCTCCAGTTATTGCGGCAGCTTGAGTAGCCGGGCAGCCGAAGGGCACCGGTGCGTTATCATCATCGGTACTATCTAAGTGCTTTTATAAAATCGTCCAGCGTCAGGGCAGCGAGAGTGCTGGTCTGGAGAGTCCCGCGTGACCCCAGCTCGATGGCTACTTTAGCGATAACCTCATTGTTAGGCGCTTCCAGGACATTCATGAAGTCATACTGCCCCAGGGTAACGTACTGGGCGAGAATTTTCACTCCCATTGCTTCGACTTCTTTGTTAACCTCTTTAATTCTGTGGGGGTTGGCTTTAACCGTTTTTCGGCCTTCATCGGTCAGAATGCTCATCATAATGTAAAGCGACATTTTTTCCCTCCTCATTGTGGTAGAGTGAAGCTCAATTTATGGTGCTCTCGACTGCTCCTTATTATTCTATGCTGGTATTATACATCTGGATTATAAGGTTTAATCTACTTTTTGTCTATAGGTCTTTTAAAAATTATGCATTATTATATTATCCGTAGTGTCTCTTATTGGCTATCGGGCAAGTAAAAAGTGGTATAATGTCAATAGTAGGGAGCAGATAATGGATGATATTATCAACGAAGCTTACGGGATAGTCCAATGCAAGGAATGTCCCTGGTATAAAGCCTGCGTCGTGCCGATGAAGTTTACCACCGAAGATATCCGGCGGCAGCTGGAACAGGCGGCGCCCGGCGCTAATGTCCCGCAAGAAATCGACCCCGTAACGCAAAACCTGCTGTCCAGCATGGCTACGGCGGCGCAGAACTCGCTGCTGGAAGGCTGCCCCGTGTTTATTCAAAGACTGCGTTCCAGTCCCGGACTTGCCCAGAAACTGAAACAGATTATGCTCAACTGGGGCTCCGAGGAAAAATCAGGGCAGCAATAATAAAATCAATTCTTAATACTGCCGCTTATTACTTCAATTTTTCACGTCATGCAGTCGCAGCTGTTGCCAGCTCTGTCAGACGCCGGTAGCTGGCGGCCGGGTCAGGTTGCCTGAAAATGGCGCTGCCCACGCAGATAATATCGACGCCGCTTCGGGCTATTTGCGCGATATTGCTTTCCTTGATGCCGCCATCAATGCCTGTTTCCATTTCAGGGTAGACTTTGCGGAACTCGACTATTTTATCCAGCACTTCCGGGATGAATTCAGCGCCGTAAAACCCCGGATTAACGGAAAGGAAAAGCACGCTGTCCACATGCTTGACCAGTGACTTAATGGCTTTGATAAGAGTCTCCGGATTTATCGCCAGCCCCGCCTGCATTCCGAGCTTTCTTATGGAGCGTATTATTTTCTCCGGCGAGGGCGTCGCTTCATAGTGAAAAACGATTTTCCGTGCGCCGGCTTGTTTAAAGTTTTCCAGGTAGTTCTCGGGGTGTTGCACCATGAGGTGTGCTTCCCAGTTGAATTTTGGCTTTAAAACGGCTATATCCCGGTAAGAGATACTGCTTGAGGGCACAAACTGCCCGTCCATAATATCCATCTGGGCGAAGTTGGTAAAGGTCTCTGCCTGTCGTACTAGCTTTGCCAGCGTGTTGGCGTCATTGGCAAGGATAGCCGGCACAATCCGGATGTTTTTAGACATGCTGCCTCCCGCAGGAATATCTAATCAGGGACAAAGAAATCAGGTAGCACTTATGTCGCTATTTTAAGTTTGAACTGGTCATGATGTCAAGCAAAGCAGGTCAAATCTCCAGTTGCTCACGCGGGTAATTCTTTATATAAAATTAATCCCGCCTTTATGTATTATTTATAGTCTTTACACTGCCTTTTATATTCCCGTGTCAGAATTAAAGTGTAATCCGTAGTTACTTGCTTGAAAAAGCTGGGGAATAAAATGAAAATGTTAATTAGCTTCATCTGCGGTGCCGTTATCTGCTTCATGATACTCTACGGCGTAAAGCCGGTATTGCCCGCATTCGCTGAAGAGACTCTCCCCACTGATGAGTCTGAAAACGTTACGCAAAGCCTGACTGGTTTGATTCCAGATATCCAGAAAATATACCGAGAGTCTTTAACAGCGCCTTTCATCCAGGCCGAGAGTGAAATCTACGACAAAGATATCGCCGCTTTCTATCACTCCCTTATGGAAAAGACCGGCCTGACCGACCCGAATAGTAACTAATCAACAATTCCCGTCAAAAAATAGTGGAGGCCGCTTTCCGCGACCCCCACCAACAAGTCTCACTGGTACCGGACTCAACTCACTTTCGGTAATTTACCGTACCGGGCGTCTGTTTAGCAGATCTGGCCCCGGTTAATTACGAGCCGGGTCCGTTTTCTATTTGCCCCACTATGTTGTAGGGCTCCAACTGTCCACTTGCCATACTCCGAATAGCTCGTGAAGTCGCATAAAGCACCTCCCAAAGCATTATTCAGGTTGTATCGTGAACTTCTACTTTAGATTAGCATGAAACTCCCCTAATGTCAAGACTCGCCGCTTGCTCTACCGTCTCTGAAAAAAGTACTATAAAATTCTCTTGACAGCCTCAATTGCAATGATGATGGTTATATTTGCAATGTCCGTGGGGGTGCTCATCCTGCCGAGGGGGAAAGTCGTCGAGCATTATTGGATAGTAAAGGATGTATTTATTGGGGAATTATCGGGGGTGAAGAGTAAAGTTTGGTTTAGCCAAGTTTAGGTAAAAAGGCTTGCCTGACCGGCCGGCTGCTTCTTCTCCTGGCGGCGGCGCCTTTTCCAGCCTAAAGTCTCCAGCAGGTCACCGATGTCTTTATCCTGCTGCGTTTCGCTCCGCAACGGCATATACGGGTCGATACGGTAGCGGATGCGGCGGCCTTCTCTTTTCTTGGTAACATAGTCGTCAATTTCTAGGTCGTTGATGATGTTGCGGGTCGCTTTTTCGGTAATGCCGATGGTAGCGGAAATTTCCCGCGCCGTAATGCGCGGCTTCTGGGCAATGAGGCATAATACCAGGGCATGATTGGTCAGGAATTTCCATCCCGGCATAATGTTACCTCCTTGCCAAAATTTTTTTTAATATTTTTATAATTTCCCTAAAATGCTATTGACAATTTTTATCAAGGTTGTATAATTAATTTAGGAATATTTATTCCTGTATATTATATCAGGAATGTCAAGTTAACACAATAGATTTACGAATCAAACGTAACAAATATAATAAAAATAAATTGAATCAAAGGAGTGTTGAAAAAGAATAAAGTGAAAACATCATCGGTGGCTCCAAAAAGTCAAACCAGCCACACACCCGAGAAAGTCACGACCGTTATTTGTAGCAGAAGCGAAGCCGAAGAACCTCCCAGTAGTAACTTTATTGTAAAAAGTATTGAGGACGAGCCTCCCAGTAGTAACGCCACCGGTAGATACCGATTTTTCTGGAACGTCACGGATAGTTCCTGGAAAGATTGGAAATGGCAATTCCGCAACCGGATTACCACTTTAGGTCAGCTTGTCAAGCTGATACCTCTGTCACTTGAGGAACAGGCGCAGATTGCCACGGTAACCCAGCGCTATCCTCTATCAATAACCCCCTACTATTTATCGCTCATTAATCCCGATGACCCGGATGACCCCATCAGGAAACAGGCGGTTCCTTGTATCCAGGAGATTTCCATGAGCTCCATCGGGTTGGAAGACCCGCTCGCGGAGAAAGAAGACTCTGTCGTTCCCGGCCTGGTGCACCGCTACCCGGATAGGGTATTGATGGTGCTTACGGATATCTGCCCCATGCTATGCCGACACTGCACCCGTAAAAGAGAATGGCGCCACGGCGCCTGGACGCGCACCGACGCTGAAATTGAAGCCATTCTGGACTATTTACGCCGGCATAATGAAGTCAGAGATGTAATTCTCTCCGGCGGCGACCCTTTAACGCTTTCCACCAGCCATCTTGAGTCCATTATCGCCCGGATAAGAGCGATTAAACATATTGAAATCATCCGTATCGGCACGCGGTTCCCTGTGGTGTGCCCCCAGCGTATTGATGCCGAACTGTGCAATATGCTTTCAAAGTACGGCCCGATATGGCTCAATACCCACTTTAACCACCCCAATGAGATAACCCCGGAAGCGGCTGCTGCCTGCGACCGTCTGTTGCGGGCCGGTGTGCCGGTAAACAACCAGACGGTGCTTTTACGCGGCGTTAACGATAGCGTTGAAATACAGACCAGGCTCTGCCAGAGTCTGTTGAAAGCCAAGGTTCGCCCTTACTATCTCTTCCAGTGTGATGAGGTACAGGGTACGGAGCATCTTCGTACCTCCGTTGATGTTGGTATAAAGATTATCGAAGGTATGCGCGGGCACACCTCCGGTCTGGCTATACCCAATTTCGTCGTCGACCTCGTAGACGGCGGTGGTAAAGTGCCCCTCCAGCCTAACTACGTGCTTCAGATGAGTGAGAGTGAGCTGCTCCTGAAAAACTACCAAGGCAAAGTCTTCCGTTATCGTAATCCCAATTCGCAAAACCAGGCCGTTACCGCACCGCCGGTCAGCGGAGTAGTGGCAAGTCTGCTGGCGGATGCCGACCTACCTGTTAAAGTCAAAGGAAAGGCTGATGCGGATCGGGTTAGCATACGACCTTAAAACCGGCGTCACGCGGCATCAAGCCGTTGATGATGCTCTTGAAGAATACGACTCGCCGGAAACGGTCGAGATAATAACCGGTGCTCTTGAGAAACGGGGACATTGCGTTGTTAAGCTTGGTGGCGGAATGCAGTTCCTGGATAATATCCGCCGCGAGGAAGTGGATATCGTCTTTAATATCTCCGAGGGGCGTGGCAGCTTCCGTAGCCGCGAAGCGCAGGTCCCCTCTGTTTTAGAGATGCTTGGTATACCCTATACCGGTTCCGACCCGCTAACCCTTTCCGTCTGCTTGGATAAACCTGTTACTAAAAAGCTGGTGGCGCTAGCCGGCGTTCCTACACCCGCCTGGCTTATTATCAACGACGCGGCGGAACTGGCAACTACCGACTGGAAAAAATTTCCCTTTCCGGCTATTATCAAACCGTCTTATGAAGGTTCCAGCAAGGGCATCCGTCTTACATCTCTGGCGGAAAACACCTCGCAGGCTGAAGAAGAAATAGCGAGAATTCTCCGGGACTACCGTCAGCCGGTTATGGTAGAGGAATTCATTACTGGCGATGAGGTCACGGTCGGCATCATCGGCAACTCGCCTTCTAAACTGGTAGGCATGATGCGTATACTGCCGAAAAAGAAAGAGAAGCACTTCGTCTATTCCGTCGAAGTAAAACGCGATTACGTTAATCAGGTCGATTACGAATCGCCGGTTCGGCTTCCCGCGCCTGTTCTGGAAAAACTGGAGCGGTACAGTCTTAAGGCTTTTAAAGTGCTGGGCTGCCGTGATTTTTCCCGCGTGGACTTCCGTATCGGTCGGGACGGTACGCCTTACTTTCTGGAGATTAATCCGCTGCCTGGACTGGGCAATTACAGCGATTTGATTATTATGGCTATCAAGCTGGGCTGGACTCACGATAAGGTTATCGGGGCCGTGCTTGATGCCGCTCTGGAGAGGTATCCGCAATGCGTCAGCGCGTAGTTGTTGTTTATAATCAGCCCCAATCATCGCGCTATGACAATACCCATGAAGAAAAAGCCGTCTTGGGTGTGCTCGATGCCGTCAATGCCGTGCATAAGGCTTTACGCGAGTTGGGCTATGACGTGTCGCTGCTGCCGCTGCTGCCGCCTTT
Source organism: uncultured Dehalococcoidaceae bacterium (assembly GCA_964353385.1). Taxonomy (GTDB): domain Bacteria; phylum Chloroflexota; class Dehalococcoidia; order Dehalococcoidales; family RBG-16-60-22; genus RBG-13-51-18. The sequence goes on along the minus strand of CAYGVP010000036.1, from coordinate 1,724 downwards.
AGAAGAAGCCCGGAAAAAACTCCTTGAGCTTAAATCGGATATTGTTTTTAATCTCTTCGAAGGTTTTTGCGGCGAACCGGAAACTGAAGTCTTGGTGCCGGAAACGCTTTCGGTTCAGGGGATTCCTTATACCGGGTGCCGCGCCGATATTCTCAAACTTGCTCTGGATAAAGCCCGGGTGAAGGTAATCCTTAAAGAGGCCGGCATCCCCACCCCGGATTTCCAGGTGCTGGCGCCGGATACGCTGGGTACCTTTAAGCTGGATTTTCCCTGCATCGTAAAGCCCCGCGCCGAGGATGCCAGTCACGGTATTTCCGCCGATAGCCTGGTCAAGGATTTTGATGCTCTTGAAAGGCAGGTGCGTGTTATTACAGAAACATATCGCAGCGGCGCTCTCGTCGAACATTTTATCGGCGGCCGTGAGTTCAACGCCACTGTTATGGGCAATTTAGAGTGCGTTGTCCTGCCGATATCTGAAATTGTCTATTCATTATCGCCGGAAGTGCCGCGTATTTTAACCTTTGAAGCCAAGTGGGAGCCGGGCAGTCCTTATTTCAAGGGTACCAAGGTTATCTGTCCGGCCGCGGTAAGTGCGGCGGAACTTAAATATATTTCTGATACCGCCGTTTCTGCTTTCAAGTTGCTCGTCGGCCACGGCTACGCCCGGATGGACATGCGCATGGATGAATCCGGTAAACTGAATATTATTGAAGTTAATCCCAATCCGGATATTTCTCCCGGTACCGGCGCCGCCCGCCAGTCTCGCGCTGCCGGCATGAGCTATGCGGAGTTTATTGAAAAGTTAATCGGCCTTGCCCTGGAGAGGAATAAAAATGACTGTCAAAATCCGCCCGATGTTGCCCGGCGACAAACCGGCGCTGCTGCGGATGCTCAAAAATACGCCCGAATTTAAGCCTTTCGAGGTGACCGTCGCCGAGGAGCTTATTGATTATTACCTCACCGACGGTATAAAGTCGGGATACATTATTCAAATCGCCGAAGATAATGGCGAGGTAGCCGGCTATATCTGTTACGGGGAGACCCCCTGCACCGTCGGCACCTGGGATATCTACTGGATTGCCGTCGACCGCTCCCGGCGGGGGAAGGGCCTCGGCAAAGCTCTTTCGGAAGCTGCGGAAACTGCCATCAAGCAAGCCTGCGGCCGACTGGTCTTTATAGAAACCTCCTCTACCCCTCTCTACGAAAATACCCGCCGATTTTACCTCGCCCGCGGCTATGAACTTGTCGCCCGCATTCATGATTTCTATTCCCCCGGCGATGATAAACTTATCCTGCAAAAGAAGCTATAATATAGGGTGGCAGGGTTTTATTTAAGGAGGGGGTGACCTGTTATGGCTGACTGGTGGCATGACTTTGTAATGACCTTCGTCCCTCTCTTTATTGTCATTGATGCCTTCGGCAGTCTGCCTTTCCTTATCATGTCGGGGCAGGACATGGACCGTCGGCAAAGAACCAGGATAGTCAATTACGCCGTCCTCACCGCCACCCTGGTCGGCTTGGTGTTCCTTTTCCTCGGCCAGTTCATTCTTAATATCATGAGTATAGAGGTCCAGGAATTCGCCATCGCCGGCGGGATTGTACTGCTCATCCTCTCCATCAGGTATATGATTACCGGACACATGGTTACCGTTGTTAAAGAGGAAATGGTGGCTATCGTCCCCATTGGTACTCCGTTGACCGTTGGACCGGCCACCATTGCTACC
>CAYGVP010000035.1:0-10698 GCA_964353385.1 uncultured Dehalococcoidaceae bacterium | reverse complement strand
GTATTACTTCTTTTATAACGTGCTTGATAATGTCTTTCTCTATCCGGGCGTGGGTCTTGTCGGGGTCATGCTGGGCGCCGATAACGACGCTATCCACACGCTTCGGTTTACCCTTGCAGTATTCTACGGTTACCTGCGACTTGCCGTCGGGGCGGAGGTAGGGTAAAGTGCCGTTCTTCCGGACCTCGGCCAGGCGACGGCACAGCTTATGAGCGAGGGAAGCGGTCAAAGGCATTAGTTCGGGCGTTTCATTGCAGGCGAAGCCGACCATCATGCCCTGGTCGCCGGCGCCGATTTTTTCCAGACTGTCGGCTTTCTTCGTCTCCTTTACCTCCAACGATTTGCTAACGCCCATATCTATATCCTTCGACTGCTCTTTAATGGAGGACATCACGCCTATCGATTCGAAATCGAAGCCGTATTCCGGGCGGGTATAACCGATTTCTTTAACCACGTTTTTCACGATATCCGGAACATCTACATAGCACGTGGTAGTGATTTCACCCAGCACGATAACCAGTCCGGTAGTTGTAGCCACCTCGCAGGCTACTCTGCCGTTAGGGTCGTCCGCCATGATCGTATCCAGAATGGCGTCCGCCACCTGGTCGCAAATTTTGTCCGGGTGCCCTTCGGTTACCGATTCCGAGGTAAACAGGTATTTCGGCGAGGTTGAAAAGTTATTCGACATGTTTTTCCTCCGTCAGTACCCTAGTGAGGGAGAGTCCTTTTATTTCACCCTCACCTAACCTCTCCCTTCAGGATGAACCCATCGAGGGAGAGGAAAACGGGATTAAGTCCCTTCCTCCCAGCTGGATAAATACTTGCGCTGGGCGGCGGTCAGGGCATCAATAGTAACGCCCATCGCTTTAAGCTTTAGACGGGCGACCTGTTTATCGATTTCCTCCGGCACATTGTGGACTTTAATTTCCAGTTTGCCCTTGTTTTTAACGAGATATTCCATGCATAGTGCCTGGTTGGCAAAGGACATGTCCATAACGCTGGCCGGGTGACCTTCCGCCGCCGCCAGATTGATAAGCCTCCCTTCACCGAGCAGGAAAAGACTACGTCCGTCTTTCAAGGTATATTCATCGACAAAGCTGCGAATGGTGCGCTTGTTTTTGCTTAGTTTTTCCAGGGCGGGGATATTGATTTCCGCGTTAAAGTGGCCACTGTTGGCCAGGATAGCGCCGTCCTTCATCACCTGCAAGTGCGCTTTATCGATAACGTTCTTATCGCCGGTAACGGTAATAAAAATATCACCGACCTTTGCGGCCTCGAGGAGCGGCATTACCTGGTAGCCTTCCATGACCGCTTCCAGCGCGCGTACCGGTTCCACCTCGGTAACGATAACGTGCGCCCCCAGCCCCTTAGCCCGCATGGTTACGCCTCGACCGGTCCAGCCATAGCCGCAGACAATTACTTTTTTCCCCGCCCAGAGGATATTGGTGGCACGGGTGATGCCGTCGATGGTGCTCTGGCCGGTGCCGTAGCGGTTATCGAAGAGGTGCTTAGTATCGGCATCATTGACGGCGATAAGGGGATACTTAAGCTGGCCGGCTTTATACATGGAGCGCAAGCGGATAACGCCGGTGGTGGTCTCCTCGCTGCCGCCGATGATGTTTTTTAAAAGCTCTTTTCGTTTAGTATGAAGCGTGGTAACGAGGTCGGCGCCGTCATCAATGGTGATATTGGGCTTATACGCTAAGGCGGCGTTGATGTGCTTATAGTAAGTATCACCGTCCTCGCCTTTAATAGCAAAAGTGGGAATGCCGTACTCCACTAAAGCCGCCGCGGCATCGTCCTGGGTGGAGAGAGGGTTAGAGGCGCAGAGTACGAGAGCGGCACCACCGGCCTGAAGCGTTAATCCCAGATTGGCTGTTTCCGTGGTAATGTGCAGGCAACCGGATATGCGCACCCCTTGCAACGGCTTTTCTTTGGCGAACCGCCTACGTATCAGGCCGATGACCGGCATCTCGCGGAAAGCCCAGTCGATACGCCGTTTGCCGACCCCGGCAAGAGAAATATCCTTAACGTCATAGTTTTTAGAGGCCATAATAGCTCCCTTTAATTGCTTAACATTAATCAACCATAATATAGCATAATCACGAGTATATTTAAATGAGCCAAGAGCTACCCTATACCCCAGTCCCGATAGCCCTGCTTGATTACAGCCGCATATTCTTTTGAGGGGAGCGATTCATCCAGCTGGCCGGACTTGACATAGGTGATTGCCTGGTGCGGCTGGTTATCCTCGTCAAAGACGGTTATATTCATACGCGCGTAGCCGACCTCATATTTATCGAGCTGTTTCAGGCAGGCTTCGCCGACTTCGTAAATAGCGCCGTGTACCTTTTCACCGCGGAAGGGTTTTACTGTGGCCGTGGCGCCGCGCCATTGGCGGGACCAGCCGGAAAAGACACGTTTATAATTGGGCAGGGTAGCGATAAATTTAGGACGGCTGTCCGGGCATCGCTCCAGCATCTGCTTCCTGTTTAGGTTGCAGGCGTAAGCAAAGTAAGAAAAAGTTTTACCTGGCTGGGTCAATCTTTGCCTCGTTTTTTATCATGTTAGTTCAACATTCAAATTATAATATAACTATGAGGCGAAATAAAATGGCGAGAGTGTATTTAAACTCTTAGCGGATTACTTATTCTTCTGAAAACGGCGTCGCAACTCCGACGGCTGCCATTTACCCCGGCTGAACAGCCTGGGGAAGAATGTTTTCCGCAACTCTTCGATAGTGAAGAGGCTGCCACCGGCGAGAAGCACAATACCCCATTCATAGATACCCAGCGGTACTGTATGGAAAGCTTGCTGTAAGGTCGGTAGATAAATCACGGCGAGTTGTAGTAAAATTGCTACCAATATTGATAAAATCAGCCATCGATTTTTGAAGATGCCGAGCTTAAAGATATTATATTCATCAGAACGGGCATTGAAGGCACGGAACCAGGCGAAAGTCACCATACTGGCAAAAGTCACAGTGCGCGCTTCATCAAGGCCTACTCTCTGATACATCAGGTCGAATATTAGAAATATGCCGATACCCATAATCAGCGCTAAAAATACAACACGCAGCAACAATCCAGGAAAAAGAATACCCACCTTGGGGTGGCGGGGTGGTTGTTTGAGCTCGTCTCCAAATTTAGGTTCCAGTCCAAGAGGTATCCCCACGGCTGTGTCCGTTACCATGTTGTTCCATAGAATCTGCACCGGCAACAGCGGCGCCTGTCCTAAGAACAAAACAGATATTAAAAGAGCCAGCAGCTGTCCAAGATTACTGCTTAATAGATAGAAGATGACATTACGCAATCTATTGAAAATCACCCTTCCTTCATCGACCGCAGCCACAATAGACGCAAAATTATCATCAGCCAGGGTCATATCGCTGGCTTCCTTGGCGACGTCGGTGCCGGTAATGCCCATGGCGATGCCGATATTAGCCGCTTTCAGGGCCGGGGCGTCATTAACGCCATCACCGGTCATAGCGACGACATGCCCACGGCTTTTCAGAGCGTTGACTATTCTTAGCTTTTGAATCGGCTCGATACGGGCGAAGACGGAAATTTGCTCTACCTGCTGCAGCAACTCTTCATCACTCATCTCAGCGAGTTCACTACCGGTTACCGCCTTTCCGGGAGGCAACTCCAGCTGGCGGGCAACAGACTCCGCCGTTACTTTATTATCGCCGGTAATCATGACGACCTTGATACCCGCCTGCTTGCAAAGGCGAATTGCATGCCTGGCCTCTTCCCGCGGCGGGTCGTCCATGCCGGACAGTCCTACGAAAACCAGATTACCTTTGAGATACTCTTCCTCAAGGTCTGCCAGGTCGCCGGGCAGGTCAACATAGGCTGTAGCGATGACTCTCATAGCTTCTTTTGCCATGGCGTCATTGGCCTGGAGAATAGTCTGCTTTTCCGATTTCCCGAGGAGCTTGATATTATTCTCCTGAAGGATATGTTTGCTGAAAGAAAGTAGCTTTTCCGGGGCTCCTTTGATATATGCCACTCGCCCGCCATCGCGGGGGTGAAGTGTAGCCATATAAAGCTTTTCACTCTGGAACGGAATCTCATCGAGGCGAGGATAAGCCATATCCAGTTTCTCACGGTCCATTCCCGCTTTAGCAGCAGCCACGACTAGGGCACCCTCCGTGGGGTCGCCGTAAATGCTGCAGCAGTTGTCTGCTTCCATGCTTATTGAGGAATCATTACAGAGGGCGCCGATGCGTAGATGCAGCTCCAGGGCCGAATGCGCTTTAGTATTTATAGTCTGTCCATCGATGGAGAATTCGCCTTCTACCAGATAGCCCTCGCCGGTGACGTCCACCCAGTTACCGCCGACATACATCCGGCGTACCGTCATCTGGTTTAAGGTTAATGTCCCTGTTTTATCGGAGCAGATAACCGTAGCCGAGCCAAGTGTTTCTACAGCAATCAGTTTGCGTATAATGGCGTTGCGATGTGCCATCGCTCTCATACCTACAGCGAGGACAACTGTAACTACGGCGGGTAAACCTTCCGGTATGGCAGAGACAGCGGCGGCGACGGCTAGCAGAAAAACCTCCAGCCATTCCATGCCCTTGAGCAGTCCCACGATAACCAGCAGGGCGCAGATGCCCAGGAAGAGAATAATCAGGTAGCGGCTTAACTTATTGATGCTTTTTTGTAAAGGTGTTTTTTCCGGCTTGATATCCTGGATACTGGTAGCGATTTTACCCATCTCCGTATTCATGCCGGTGTTAACTACAAGGACAGTCGCCCTGCCATAAGCAACAACTGTACCCATGAAAACCGTATTCTTGCGGTCAGGTATCGGCAGTTCTCCGGCGAGTATTCCGGTGTGCTTATCCACCGGCACCGATTCGCCGGTAAGGATTGCCTCGCTTACCTTAAGGTTCGAGGCTTCAAGCAACCTGCCGTCGGCCGACACTTTATCACCCGTTTCCAGGAGTAAAATATCGCCGGGTACAATTTCACGAGCTGGAATATCCCTAACAGCGCCGTCGCGCCTGACGCTTGCTTTCGGCGCCGCCATCCGGATAAGGGCTTGCATGGCCTTTTCCGCCCGCGTCTCCTGCAAGAATCCAATGACCGCGTTGATAAGCAGTACGACGATTACTACCAGGGCATCTGTAACATGGCCGGCGATAATCGATATGACGGCAGCAAGCAGCAATACGTAAATCAGGGGACTAAGAAACTGCTGAAGAAAAACCACCAAAGGCGGGGTCTTTTTCTTCCCCTTTAAAAGATTTGGGCCATAGCGTAATAAACGAGCGTTAGCTTCGGCAGAGGTCAGCCCGCGGCGTGAGGACGCAAGCTCCTGCAGGGCTTTCTCCGCGGGGATATTATAATACCGCTCAGCCAACTCAATATCCCCCGATGAGTTCTGCTACCGTTCTATCGCCGCTTTTCAGAGGATAGTATTTTAGATAAGAACCGAAGTACGGGTCAGCGCCCTTTTCCTGCATCGTTTTAGAAATGCTCTGCGATATTGTCATGTTCGCAGTACAAAGGTTTCCCAAAAGATTTAATATAACTTTATCGACATGCTCCAGGCTGACGACTTCGTTCCAGCCGATGTAAACCGAAGCTCCTTTTTCTATAAAAGCCGCCGGCATATCGTTATATTTATAACTCTCACAACCCATCGCCAGGACAATAGTGTGATTGAAGTCACCTTCGGCATTTTTAAGAAATTCTGAATTAACGGCGAAAACCAGCGGAGAATTCTCTTCCATTACCGCATTTGAAACCTTATCCGTAAGCTGGTCGCCCCGATATTTATTCGGGGTATAATTTTCCGCCGTAAAGAGATAGGTGGTATCCAGCGTTATTACCTTGTCGCCTTCCAGAGAGACCAGCAACCCGGAATGTACCCTTAAAAGAATGAATTTATAGCCAAGCGACGGCAGCTTGTGGTAAAAATCAACGGTGACATCGGCGCCCTGCCAGACATCGACCTCAAAGCCATAAGACTCAAGGATATGGGTTGCCGCCGCAATGAGTTCGGGATTGGACTCACGTATATAAAGCTGGTCGACGATAGCGGCTTTATTCAGATTGCTATCAACTGCGGCGGGAGTCTGGCAGCTAATCGGCATGATGAATGCCGCCAGAACCATGACCATTGCCAGGATGCTAAAGAAACACTTCACCTCACTGTAAGTATAAAGGACGGCAGGCTATTTCTCAATGGCGAGCTTTAGTGATGCTTGCTGGCGTCCCAGTGTTCATGGTCATGTTCATGGACATGCTCTCTACCAACCCATAATACTGGAAAGACGATATCGCTGAAGACACACGGTATCCAGACCGTGAGGAGCAGCAATATACATACCGCGAATAGCAACGGCAGCCATTCCACAGTACTGAAAGAGGTAAAATACAGCAGCGAAGCCCAAGTGCTTACTAAAATATGCCACATGTGAGGGAGCTTTGTATTAAGTTTAGAATAGCCGATGGCGATGCCGATTAAAGCTGCGCCGTTGACCATTACCCATTCCGGGATGCCGATAAACGGCATTTTAGCCGTCTCGATAAAGGGCAGCGTAAAGGCGATATTAACGCTGACGGCGCTGCTCTCGGCGTAGGGCAGAATGGCATCGCTCAACGTCCCTACAATGATAGGACCCAGGTAGCAGATTGGGATGGTGAGCCAGAAAGGACTATTTTTATGCTTGCGATAGAGGGCCGTAGTTACGATGGCGCTTAACAGTATGTGGAAAGGATGAAAGATGTAAAAAAGCGTCTCGGATACATCTCTGGAGACATGAAACTGGGTAATACACACCATGGCGATAATGCCGGTAACCGCCCCAACGATAGTATAAGGGAGATGGTGCAATAACTCCTCACCGATACGCTTTAACATGTATCCCTCATTTAACCCCTGCCTGTTTTTTACATTCGCGGCATTGCCCTAAAAACTCCAGAAGATGACCGTTAATTTTAAATCTGGTCTCCTTAGTAAGCCGGCGTTCCAGCTTATCAAGGTTGCAGTCTGTAAAATCGACAACTCTTCCACAGTCCGAGCAAATAATGTGGTGGTGATGCTCGGAGGGACGGTGTATCAGGTAGCTGCGGCAGCTGCCGCCGGCATGCGTCTCACAGATAAGGCCAAGTCCCTCAAGGATTTCAATGGTTCGGTAAACCGTCACCAGTCCGATAGAGGGATGGTGGCGATGGACTCTTTCATAGATAGCCGCCGGGGTGAGGTGCTCGCGGGAATTGATAATCGCGTTGATAACGAGGCTGCGCTGCGGAGTAATTTTAAAACCGTGCTTGCGGAGTTCCTGTTCCGTTCTTTTTTCCGTATAGACCATTTTAGCCAGCTAATTGAAAATGATTTTCAATTAGAATAATAACACGGCATAAAATAAGTGTCAATGGAACAAGCACTTATTGTCCTGAATATCCAATGTATGGTAGAATTGAGAAGCGTATTAAGACGTTAAATGTGTTAATGCACAATATATTTGACAATATGTTACGCTATTTGATATAATACTGGACATTTAATAAGGTATTGCGTGAATAAAGATGGAAAAGACTCTGCAATTGCTATCGGGAAATGAAGCCTTAGCCCTCGGCGCTTATCACGCCGGCGTTCAGGTGGCGTCTGCTTACCCCGGCACCCCCAGCACCGAGATACTGGAAAACCTCTCCCGCTTTAAAGACATCTACGCCGAGTGGTCGACTAACGAAAAGGTCGCCATGGAGGTGGGAATGGGGGCGGCTTATGCCGGAGCGCGCGCTATGGTCTCCATGAAGCACGTAGGACTCAACGTCGCCAGCGACCCCTTCATGGGGGCATCCATTACGGGCATTGTCGGGGGGCTAGTGGTGGTTACGGCGGACGACCCGCAGATACACAGTTCACAGAACGAGCAGGATAATCGGCATTATGCCAGATTAGCCAAGGTGCCGATGCTGGAGCCCAGCGATAGCCAGGAGAACTACGATCTGATGGGCTTTGCCTTCAATATCAGCGAGGAGTTCGATACGCCGGTGCTTTTACGCACCACCACACGTATCGCGCATTCGAAGTCGGTGGTGGACGTTAAGCGAAACCGCAAGGTGAAAAGGGCACAGCCGGCTTTCTTCTTCAACCCGCAGAAATACGTGATGCTGCCGGTCAACGCTCTACCACGCCATGCATTAGTCGAAAAACGCATGCTAAGACTGGCGCAGTACTGCGAGACCTTCCCGATGAACCGGATTATCTGGAACAAAAAGAAACTCGGCATCGTGACCAGCGGCGTGGCTTATCAGTATGCCCGCGAGGCCTTCCCGGAGGCATCCTTCCTCAAGCTGTGCATGACCTGGCCGCTGCCGGAGAAAATGATAAAAGACTTTGCGGCTAAAGTGGATAAGCTTATCGTGATCGAGGAGCTAGACCCGTTTTTGCAGGACAATATAAAGTCGATGGGCGTTAAAGTTACCGGCAAGGAGTTCATCCCGCTGGTTGGCGAACTCAATACGCGCATCGTCGTGGAAAGCAGCGTTGGCGCCGGACTGCTGCCGGAATCGGAAAAGGGCGAGAATATATCCCCGGCCGGTGGACTGGCGCGACGGCCTCCCCTGCTCTGCCCGGGCTGCCCCCATACCGGCATCTACTTTACATTGAACACAATCGGGCAGCGTTCCAAGCTGTTAGAGTCTAAAGAGCCGCAGGAACCCAAGCTGATAATTACCGGCGACATCGGCTGCTACACGCTGGGAGCTTACCCGCCCTTTAACGTCCTGGATACGACAGCCTGCATGGGCGCCGGCATCGGGCAGGCGCTGGGCATGGAAAAAGCAGGGGTAAAAAGCAAAATCGTAGCAGTCATCGGCGACTCTACGTTTATGCACTCCGGCATTACCGGGCTGGTGGACGCCGTTTACAATGAGGGTCATATTACGATACTGATACTGGATAACCGCACCACGGCGATGACCGGGCACCAGGAGCACCCTGGCACGGGCATCACCGCGCAGGGTAAAGAGACTTATGCCGTGGACATCGAGAGCTTATGCCGGGGCATCGGGGTGAAAGATGTGAAAGTAATCAATGCCTTCGACCTCAAGGCGTTAAGGGCAGGCTTGCGCGACTCGCTGGACAGGCCGGAGGTATCGGTCATCATCGTGAAGGGCGCCTGCGCCATGCAGGTGAGAAAGCGAGCGAACCCGCGCAAGGTAGACATCGAAAAATGCAACCAGTGCGGCGTCTGCCTGCGGCTGGGATGCGCGGCCATCCAGAGCGTTGACGGACAGGTATTTATCGAGTCGACGCTATGCGCCGGGGATATCTGCACTATTTGCGAGCAGCTATGTGCGCAGAAGGCGATTAGCGCGTAAAAAGAGGGATATCATTCTAAGCGAAACGAGGAATCTGTAATAAACCTCTCCTCCTAACCCCCTCTCCGTTCACGGAGAGGGATTCACCCTGAAGGTTCATCCTGAAGGGGAACTAAAGGGGGTGAGGTCTGGATTCCCGCCTTCGCGGGAATGACGAATAAAATAATGACAAAAACGAAAATGGAAAAAATGGATATACTTATCACGGGCGTTGGTGGCCAGGGGGTCGTCCTCGCTTCGGACATTATCGGCGAGACGGCTCTAGCCGCCGGTTTCGATGTTAAAAAGACGGATACGCTGGGGATGGCACAGCGGGGCGGCAGCGTGGTCAGCCACGTACGGCTGGGGGAAAAGGTGTGGTCACCCTTAATTAAAGAGGGAGAGGTCGATTTGCTTTTAGCCTTCGAAAAGCTGGAGGCGGCGCGGTGGAGTCATTATTTAAAGAAGGGCGCTATCGTTATCATCAACAGCTACGAGCAGCCGCCGCTATCCGTAAGCCTGGGACAGGACAAATACCCCACCGACAACGAGATAATCGCCGCTCTAAAAAGGCGCACCGATAAGATATACTTTATCGATGGGAATAAGAGGGCTAAAGAGCTGGGCAATGTCCGAACGCTGAATATATTTATACTGGGCTGTTTTGCCGCTTTCGCGCCGCTGGATATCAAAGTGTGGCGGGAAAGTATATCGCGGCGTATGCCGGAAAATATAAGAGAAATCAACCTGAAAGCTTTCGAGATGGGCAGAAAGGAAATCGAGGGTGTCCGTATCGGAAAAAGTTAAAAAGGGCATGGAGCTGGGTTCGTGGATAAGGCGGATGTTCGAAGAAGGCATCGCCATGAAGAAGCAGTTCGGCGCGGAGAATGTGTACGACCTCTCGCTGGGCAACCCGGTCATGGAGCCGCCTCCCGAATTCAAACGCGAAATCAAGCGCCTGGCGGACCATCCTTTCAAGGGAATGCACGGCTACATGGAGAACGCCGGCTACCCCGAGACCCGGGCGGCCGTCGCCAAACAGCTATCCAAAGAGACCGGCCTGAAGCTTACTGAAAAAGACATCATCATGGCCGTCGGGGCGGCGGGCGCGATCAACGTGGCGCTAAAAACCATCCTCGACCCCGGCGATGAGGTTATCGTGTTCATCCCCTGGTTTGTCGATTACTTTAACTATATCGAAAACCACGACGGCGTGGTCAAACCCCTGCCCACCGACGAGAATTTTATGCCCCGCCTGGACGTTTTCGAGGCCGGCATCGGCCCGCGGACGAAGGCGGTGCTCATCAACTCCCCTAACAACCCCACCGGCGTGGTCTACAGCGCCGAGACGATACGCCGCATGGGAGAAATTCTG
>CAYGVP010000034.1:0-10843 GCA_964353385.1 uncultured Dehalococcoidaceae bacterium | reverse complement strand
CACCTATCGTCACTTCCCGCGGCTGCCCGGCAAAATGCACCTTCTGCTCGGCGTATAGAGTTTGGGGCAGGAAATTCAGACAGCGCTCACCGGAAAACGTGATAGCAGAAATGAAGGAAATCAAAGCGAAATACGGCATTGAAGAAATCATGTTCGAGGATGATAACACTACCCTTAACGTACAGAGGGCGGAGAAGCTATTCGACCTGATGATCGAGGAAAAATTGGATTTTGTGTGGGACACTCCCAACGGTGTGGCGGCCTTTGCTTTAAACGAGGGACTTATCGATAAGATAAAAAAGAGCGGGTGCTATCAACTCAATTTAGCGCTCGAATCCGGCAACCAGGAAGTGCTGGATAATATAATTAAAAAGCCCTTGAAATTGGTAAAGGCAAAACAACTGATAAAGTATGCCCAGAAAATCGGTTTGAATGTAAACATTTTTCTCATTATCGGCATGCCCGGTGAAACCAAAGAGCAAATGTGGGATAGCTTCCGTCTCGCTGAAGAACTGGAGATATATTCACCGTTTATTTCCATCGCGACGCCCTATCCCGGCTCGGAACTGTATGATATATGCCGGGATGAAAAATATATACCGGATAATTTCTCCCTGGACAATTTGTTCATCAGAAGCTTCAGTATTTCAACAAAGGACTGGACAGGAGAAGAGTTAAAGGATATATTAAGGCAATGGCAAAGGTATCTGCGAATATCGTTTTTGAAAAAGCATCCGATGAAATTTTTTGTAGATTCTTTAAAATTTTTAATGAGCAATCCGGTCGGGTTTTTCCGCAGAGCCTTTAGCTTTGTGTTTAGCAGGTAATATATGACGATTAAAGTATCTAAAGGGTGCATGGGTAAGGAAGAGCTAGCCGAGGTCAAGGAAGCCTTTGATTACGGCTATTTCGGCATGGCTTATAAGACACTGGAATTTGAAGAGGCGTTAAGAAAATACCTGGGAGCCAAATACGTAATAACTACTAATAACTGCACGTCCGCCCTGCATATAGCCGTAGACGCCCTGGGTATCGGAAAGGGAGACGAGGTTATCACGCCCTCCCTGACATTTGTCGGCGCTTTCATGGCGATATCGGCTACCGGAGCCACGCCCGTCCCCGTGGAAATTTACCCCGATACGCTGCTAATCGACATCGAGGACATAAAGAGGAAAATCACCCCGCGGACAAAAGCCATCATGCCCGTCCATTATGCTGGCAACCCCTGTGATATAGACGGCCTCACAAAGATAGCCGGCGAGCATAACTTGAGGATTATCGAAGATGCCGCCCACGCTTTCGGCTCATATTATAAGGGTAAGAAGATAGGCAGCTTCGGCGATGTTGTCTGCTTTAGCTTCGATTCTATTAAAAACATCACCTGCGGCGAGGGAGGAGTTGTCATTTGTCAGCAGGCAGAACTCGCTGATATACTTGGACAAAAAAGAAATTGCGGCATCAAGCGTCTGAACCAGGCTTCATCCGAATGGAAGGAGCGCACCACGGTTGTAGAAGTAAATACGCAGGGTTACCGCTATCATATGAGCAACATTAATGCCGGCATCGGCCTGGCGCAATTGAAGAAAATCGACTCGTTCATAGCGCGGCGGAGGGAAATTTGCCGGAGATACGACAGCGCGTTCAAGAACATACCGGGGATAACCTGCCTACCAATCAATTATGATAATGTGGCGCCCCATATTTACGTTATCCGTGTAAAGAACGGGCGCCGTAATGGCTTGATGGAGTATTTAAAGAATCTGGATATAGAGACAGGTATAAACTACATACCCAATCACCTTCATAGTTTTTACGCCCGTAAAAAAGTAAGCCTGCCTGCAACAGAAAAAGCGTACCAGGAAATTCTAACCATCCCCTTGCACTGCGGCCTTTCCGATGATGATGTAAACAAGGTTATTCAAGGGATAACCGAGGGACTTAAGAAATTAGCGTCTGGATAGCGAGGTGGTTATGATACAACCCAAAGTAGTTATCCTGTGCGGCGGCATCAAAAACAGGGGCATCAACACAGGGAGAACCCAATAATTCCGGAGAAGGCACTGCCATGGCCTGGCAGGCAGGAGCCGAGATGACCTTGATGGAAAGAGGTGGAATCGCCTCTGGAGGTTTTGCTTATCCTTCCTATGGCACCGGCAACGCTCACAATACCTGGTATGCCTGCACCATCGTCGATGCCAACGGCAAGGAAATACCATGGGTTGACCGGGACGGGAAAGTGCTCAAAACGGTGTCGGAGCGATACCATCCGGCACCCGGCCAGAAAATTTTCTTTCATGGCCGCCGTTATGCCTATGAACTCTGGGGGCCGAGCCTTATTCCCGATCTGCCGGAACGCATCATGAAGGGTGAATATGTCCTGCCGCTGTATGCCGATTTGCCCTCTATGCCGGAGCATGAGAGGCGAGCGATATGGGGGCTGATGATATATCATGAAGGCAAGTGCCGGATAATCTATGATACCTATCAACAGGCCGGATTTGACCCCGATAAAGACATGCTCCAGGTAAATGTTATGCCTCCCGATCAATATACCTTCCGTCCCTGGTGGACATCATACGGACCGCGTCAGTGGCGAGGGGGAGGTTTTGCTAGTGTCAGCGGATTGGTATTTGATTGGGACCTCAAGACCAGCCTGGAAGGTTTGTATGTAGCCGGGGACTCTACCTATTGCGGTTCAGACCATGCTGAAGCGGCCGCCACCGGCAGGTATGCCGCCAGAAAAGCCGCCGCTTATGCGCAGACTGCCAAGGATGTTAAAGTAGGCCGGGAGCAGGTAGAAAAAGAAAAGGAGCGCATCTATGCACCGGTAAGACGGACGGAGGGGATAGGCTGGAAAGAATTGAGAGCCGGCTTGAGCCGCATCATGCAGGACTATTGCGGGGAATACAAGAATGAGGAAACACTTCAAATGGGACTGAGATGGCTTAACAGCATCCGTGAGAGTGAAGCCTCCAGAGTCTATGCCCGCAATCCACATGAGCTGATGCGGACGGTGGAATGTTTGACCCGCCTTACGGTTGGGGAAGTCATCATGCGTGCTTCCTTAAACCGGAAGGCCAGCAGCAAAACCCTGGATTTCAAGCGGTTAGACTATCCCGAAATGGACCCCAAGGAGTGGAACAAACTGGTTACCTTAAGACTTGAGAAAGGGGATATCAAAGTAGGAGAGCGTCCCCTCAATTATTATCTACAACCGCCAAATGCCTCATCTTATGAAGAGAATTACAGGAAGCATTGCGGTTTGTAAACTGGTTTAAAATAACTAACCTTTAAGGAGCATAGAGATATGTATAGCAAAGCGTATATGGTACCCAACCCGATGACGCCCAACCAGGCGATAGTGATTGACCCCGAACTCTGCAAAGGCTGCAACATGTGCGTGAACGTGTGCCGTTCCGACGTGATGGTACCTAATCCAAAGAAAGGAAAGGCTCCTGTAGTCCTGTATCCCGATGAATGCTGGTTTTGCGGGTGCTGTGTGGCCCATTGCCCGATGCCGGGGGCGATAAAAGTGGAATATCCCTTAAACCAGCGGGTGGGCTGGAAGCGCAAGTCGACGGGGGAATACTTCCGGATCGGGATGAAGAACCCGCCACCTCCCAATACCCGGCCGCCGGTAGGGTACGATCACCCAGTAAAATTGGAATAACTTTTCACATCTAATTTTGTAACATTAACTATTAACTGTAAGTCTCATCCCTTAAACCTGAGTACGTTTCGATTTGGAAAATAAAGGATATATAAACAGGGAGGTATAGCCATGAGTGCAGGGAGTAGTGAACGACATATCACCACCGATGTTCTGGTTGTTGGGGGAGGCATGGCAGGCATGTTCGCTGCCATCAAGGCTAAAGAGCAGGGCCTGGATGTTACCCTGACGGATAAGGCATACGTTGGTAAAGCCGGCTCAACTCACTACGCTGAAGGGGACATTTTGAATTTTAGAAAGGAAAAGGGTCACAAGCTGGAAGAATGGATAAACGTAATCAGCAAAAGGTGTGAGTATCTTAACAACCATGAATGGGATGAGATCTGTTTAACCGAAGCGGAAGATCGATATAACGACCTCATTGCCTGGGGTGTCCCGTTTTATGAAAAAGATGGCAAAAAGTACGGGTGGACTACTGGCGATGTAGGCGCACCGCCAAGTCCTTATGAAGATATAACCATGCAGGCCAGGAAATATGCGCCGACTCTCCGCAGGAAAGTCACCGAGAGCGGTGTCAGGATTCTGGATAATGTTATGTTGATTGAATTGCTCAAGCAGGGCGGCAAAATAGCAGGAGCGGTTGGCTTCCATATCCGCGGCGGTACCCTGTATATCATCAAAGCCGGGGCGACCGTGATAGCTGCAGGTACTAGTGGCGTCAAGAGTGAAACTTACCCCACCCATTTCTGGACCGGAGACGGTGAAGCTATGGCCTACCGTGCCGGCGCCGAGATAGCCGGAAAAGAGTTCTCGGGCGGGTATACCTCCAACAGACAAGAATTAAAGCGGCGGCAGGACGCTGGCAAGGGAGACGGGCCTTTCGGGGAGATCATTGATGCTTCATACCGTTATCCTTTTGCCATTGGGGGTGGTTTTTCGGGCTGGTATAGTCGTCCTACTTTAAATGCCGAAGGTGGGCCGGTGGTTACTCCAGCCTGGGAAGCCCACTGCGGTCGGGCCCCTCTCTATTTTGATCCTGATTTTATCCATCCGAAGCAGTTGGAATGGCTTCGAGAATATTTTAAGAGAATAGAATTAGCCTGGTCGCAGGCGGATAAGATTGATTTAGATGTATTTCGAGGAGGTAAGATCAAGTGGCCCTCATCAAGAATCTCCCCAGGTTCAAATGTAGGCGGTTCTGGTATCTGGCCGGTTAATACCCATTGTGCCGCAGGCGTACCCGGACTTTACGCCGCCGGTAACACCTGCGCTACCATGGGCTCGGGCGCCACGTACGCCGGGATGGGGTTTGGTATGAACCATGCCATGGTTACGGGTTCCCGGGCGGGATTGGCGGCTGCTGAGTATGCCTCAAAGACCAAGAATATAAAGATAGATGAGGCTGAAATCAAGAGGGTGAAAAACATTGTTTGTGCTCCATTAGAGCGAAGGGGCGGCTTCGGCCCAGCCTGGGTTACCCAGATAATTCAAAGCATTACCGTACCTTACTTCTATCTTGCGGTAAAGCACGGAGAGCGATTACAGGCGGCAATAACCATTGCCGAGTTCATCAATCGCCATCTCGTTCCCAAGCTGATGGCCAAAGATGTCCATGAATGGCGGCTGGCTCAGGAGACTCGAAATATGGCTCTTTATGCTGAAATGAAGCTTAGAGCTTCCCTTTTCCGCACTGAGAGCCGGGGCAATCACTTCAGGGAGGACTATCCTCGCCGGGATGACCCCACCTGGCTGGCCTGGGTGAAGATAAAGGATGAGCAGGGCGAAATGAAGCTTTACAAAGAACCGTTACCCAAGGACTGGTGGCCGGACCTCACCAAATCCTACGAAGAAAGATATCCCGCGGCGCTTCCCTTGGAATAGTTATAGCCACAGTGGAATTGTTGCCTTAGTAGATCTTGGAATAAAAAAATAAACTCATTAATACATGATCAGGAGGTTGATATAATGTCTATCGAATTAGTTAACAGGGAGCTATGTAATGGTTGTGGAATATGTGTAACTACCTGCCCGCTGGATGTTATCCGACTGGATACCGCGGTAACCGATCAAGAGGAATATCCCTCCTGTCGGCAGGCTTGCCCGGCAGGGGTAGATATACGAAGTTATTTCTACCTGCTCAAAAATGGGATGGTGAAAGAGGCCATCGATATCCTTAGAGAAGCTTTGCCGCTGCCGGCAGTGACTGGCCGGGTCTGTCCCCATCCCTGCGAGTCTGAATGTTCTCGTAAAGAAGTGGATGAAGCTGTAAATATTAATGCCCTCGAATGTTTTGTGGCCGATTACTGGCTTAAAGAAAAGGCCAAGCCGGCACTTAAGATATATGCCGCTAAGGTAGCCATCATTGGCTCCGGCCCGGCAGGGTTAGCCTGCGCTTATTTTCTCTCCAGAATGGGTTACCCGGTAACTATCTTTGAGGCTATGCCTGTTCTGGGCGGCATGTTAAGGCTTAGTATGCCGGAATACAGATTGCCAAAGGATGTACTTGATGCCCAGATTAACTATATCAGAGATATGGGAGTAGAGTTCAAGGCCGGGATTACCATCGGTAAGGATATCACCCTTGAGGCAATCCGGAAGGATTACTCGGCTATCTTCTATGCTACGGGAAACCAATTAAGTCGGAAGGTAGAAATAAACGGCACCGAACTCGACGGTGTGTTATGGGGATTGGACTTCTTAGCGGGTGTTAACCTTAAGCGAGGAACTAAGGTAAAGGATAGAGTGGTGGTTATCGGTGGAGGCAATGTTGCCATGGATGTGGCTTTAACTGCCTTACGCTCAGGGGCCAAAAAGGTTGAGCTGGCCTGCCTGGAATCAGCGGAAAAAATGCCCGCTTTCAAGGAGGAGATTAACCAGGCCGTCGATGAAGGTGTTAGCATACACGAAAGTTGGGGGCCAAGAAAAATTCTCGGGGATAGTGGAAAGGTAACCGGCATTGAACTTGTTCGCTGTGAGAGCGTTTTCGATAAAGAAGGCCGGTTCAGCCCTTGTTATGATGAGAAGGTAACCAAAACAATCAAAGCGGATACGATTATCCTGGCTATTGGCCAGGCCGCCGACCTCTCCTTAATTCCCCAGGAGCTGAAAATAACTCAGGGTGGTACTATTCAGGTCGACCCGATTACTTTAGAGACAACTCTTCCCGGTATTTTTGCCGGGGGGGATATAGTCTCTGGTCCAGCTTCTGTAGTCAAGGCCGTAGCCGCCGGTAAGAGGGCTTCAGTTTCCATTGATCGTTACCTCAAAAAAGAAGACCTGAAAGCCGGGAGATATCTCCGCCCTAAAAGAGTTAAGAAACCACCGAAGGAAGGTATAGAAAGGATGGCGCGCAATCTAACCTCGTTGCTTCCTATGAGTCAGAGAGTTGGCAACTTCAAAGAGGTCAAGATGGGGTTTAACGAAGATACGGCAAATCTGGAAGTGCAGCGCTGTATGACCTGTGGCAGCCGAGCCATTATTAGTTATGTTGATGATTGCATGCTCTGCCTCTATTGTGAACGAGATTGTCCGCAAAAGGCTATTTATGTTTCACCGGAAAAGAAGGTAATGCCCCTAGTAGCCTGGGGATAGCGGGATCAGGGCGGCCTCAAAAACCCGACAGGGATTCGAGCATGCCGGGATGTTCTATGGTGAAATTGATCACCCGGTTGGCCTCCGCGTTATCACCGATGTCCCTTCTTCAGGAATCCGAGGATTAATAGAAATCCAAAGTCGGCAAGGATGAGGAATCTTAGCCTCAGCAATCGTATGGATATAGCAATTGAAAGGGTATGTATTTTTTCGGATTGATGAAAACGATACTGCCAACGAAAGTGACAACAAAGAAATTGTTTACGAACTTAAATTGTCAGATTGAAAACTAATTCGAAAGTTCTGCCTATTGTCACCCTATCTCCACTTATAGTATCAAATTGAATTTATTATCAATTTCTTCCAGTATACCTTTTTCAGCCACTCTTTGTATTGCGCCATTCTATATAAAGCCAAAGCTGCACGGCGAGAATCGGTGCAGACCGGTATATGGTTGTCGAGAAGCAGTTTAATCTGTGACTCTATAAGCCCGCGTATATCGAACAAGCTGACATATAGCGGTTTGTTTATGGCTTTGGCCGCATCAACAATGCTAGCGATACTTGCAGGGCAATCGGGGGCAGTGATTGCAATCAGCATATCCACATTTTCATCCGATGCCATCAGCTTAATTGTTTCATAATACAATCGGGGGTTCACTAACATCGCCACTCCCACGTCCGCCGGATTTCCGGCGTTTGCCCCGACCGTAGGTAATATCTCATTGAGGCGCTTTTGGGTAGCGCTGCTGATTCTGGCAATTTCCAACCCCGTATTGATGCAATTGTCGGTGGTGCCTACATTCGTCCCGCCCATTCCTGATACAATAGCAACACGCTTCCCTTCCGGCATTGGCAGCCAAGAGAACGCCATAAGACAATCAGTTAATTCCTCGAAACTACCAACTCCGATGATACCAGATTGCTTAAACATTGCGTCCCAGACGTTCTTGGCACCGGCAAGCTTACCCGTATGGGCCATGGCAGCCTGGGCGCCGGTTTCGGTTAATCCGCCCTTCCAAATTAAAATGGGTTTCTTCTTTGAAATTTCCTTTGCTAATTTATAGAATTTCCTGCCGTCCTTTATTCCTTCGAGATAACCCGAAATTACTTTGGTGCTTTCATCCGCCCCGAAATATTCCAAAAAATCGACCGCGCTTAAATCGGCTTCGTTGCCACAACTTACTACCTTGTTGAACCTGATATTCTTGCTGACCAAAACCTGGGTAAGGTAATCATTGAATGAGCCGCTTTGCGCGAAAACACTAATCGCTCCGACTTCAGTGGATAGACCTCCGGCAGTCAATCCGCCAGGCAAGGCCAGCAAATGCGCTGCAGGGCTATATAGACCATTGGTATTGGGGCCGATAAGCCTGACGCCGGCCTTTTGAATAATCTTCACTATATCCAGCTCGGCTTTAGCACCATCTGGCCCCTTTTCTCTGAAACCAGCAGTAAATAACACGATGGCCTTTACTCTCTTATCGGCACATTCCTGCACTACCTTGATTGCCCCATCTTGCGGTACCAGTAGAATTGCCAGATCGACTTCGTAAGGAATATCATTAATATTGGGATATGCCCTCAATCCAAGCATTTCCTTTTCCCGCGGGTGCACGGGGTAAATTTTTTGAAACCCCATTTTGATAAAACCTCGTAGGAATAGCTGTCCGAAGCTGCCTTCCCGGCTGGAAGCGCCGATAATCGCCACCGATTTGGGGAAAAAAATAGCATCAAGCTGTGCTTTTGTCGCACTCTCCGTTTTTAACACTTTCTGGCCCATGTCAACATTATACGATTTTGCTATAATTTGTTCAAAGCAGAACCTCCGCCCTCGTGGCGCCCACCGAGGATTCTACAAATACAGCTGAGGGTAACAATCTGACTAACCCCCGAAAACGGTGCCAACTATAATCTCACAAAAAGGGGGATAAGTGGCCAATTCCTGAATACGCTCTAGACAGGTAAGTTGATATTGCCGGTTATTTATCCCATGGTTGAAATATAGTAATTTTGATAATCAGGCAGTATTAATAGAAAACAAAATGTAGGTTTATTAGACCCTCACAGTTAGCAGGTAGTCCAAAGATTTGTCAATTTAAATGCTTTTTCGCACTTATGTCGTATTTTTTAATTATGTGTTATAATCTAATTTACCGTATCAAGGACCATATACGGAAGGAGGGCTTGTTTATGATACGCAACAATATTACCAAGCAAATCGGTGAAGGACTGAATGTGCTTAGAACACGCATTGAAGCAGCTAAAATACCCCCTCCAAGCTCGATGAAACGCTGAACATCGTCACCTGGAACATCCGTGAGTTCGGTAAAAATGACCGTACCCCGGCCGCCATACATTACATCGCGGAGATTCTATCGCAGTTCGACCTTATCACTGTCATCGAGGTGCGCGATAATCTTTCGGACTTGTACAAGGTCATGGAAATTCTAAGGAAGAATATTATAATGGGCGGTACAGGATTCGAACCTGTGACCTTCAGTGTGTGATACTGACGCTCTAACCAGCTGAGCTAACCGCCCGTGCTTAGATTGCCTTTAAATTCTAAGGAAAAATCCGCCTAAAATCAAGACTTGCCGTTTATTTATTTCTTTTTTGAGAATGGCGGGGGCCAGTCTACTTTAGTCTCCCCGCCGGCCTTAAAGCGATGATTGCATTTTCCGTGCCCCTCATAAAGGGTCATCGTCCGGGTAAACCCGAAACTGCGGACTTTACCGGCTAGAAAATCGAGATAACAATAGTATGGTAGAAATTCGTCAGCGCCTTGCGCATGATAAAATTTCAAAGAAGCGCATTCGGTTAAGTCGTAGCCATAGTCAAATTCTTTACCGTCACCGACAATAAATTCATAGACGTAATCCCCGGGATAACGCCTTTCCTGGGAGCTTTCAGCGCCTTTTCTACGCCGCTCCATTAACTGCTCCGGCGTTAACCGTTCGGAAGGAGGGATAGGCGGCTGCGGCTCCCTGGCCTTTACGAGGTAGGCATCAAAAATAATCTTGCCGGCTTCTTCCGCCGTTTTGCCGTATTTTTTCATAGCTTTATAAAGCGCCAGATACCTGACCGAATCAACCAGGTTCTTTGTAAAATTGTTCTCATCGCCGCCGATATAAGGCATTTGCGGAATTAACTTTTCAAAATTCTGGCGCGCTTCAAGCAGGATTTTATTTGCCTGTATTTCTCCGTATTGCTTGATGACCAGCGGACTCCAGAGCTTAACATCTGCCTCAAACTTGTTGAGCAGTTCGGGTTTTTTCCTGATGTAATACTCTTTATCTATTGGGTACGACATTGTCTTTTTCCTCTTAAGTCACGTCGCCCGTAATATAAGTAATGTCATAGAAGACCTAAAATCATTCCCGATTCTATTTTATAGGTTAAAGGTAGGGTTATTTTATTGCCTCCAGCAACTATTGTCAAATATTGAGTGTCTATGAAGGATATTAAAGGTAAAAAAACGGCCGTTTTTACTTAAAATACCACACTATTACACAAAGCTTTACATATGTGGTATAATAATGTATAAGTTCAGGTTTGGGTTATTACACGCTTTCAGGAACTT
>CAYGVP010000033.1:0-11118 GCA_964353385.1 uncultured Dehalococcoidaceae bacterium | reverse complement strand
GATTCTAAAGTTGCCGGCGACATGAAAAAGCGGACGCAGGTCTACGATGTGATGTTCGAGCAGGCGGACGAAGCTTTTAAAAATAATAAAAACGTTATCCTCGACGCTACGTTTGTGACGCAGGCGTTAAGGCAGCAGGCAGCCGCGATCGCCTCTAAAAATAAGGCCACCTTCATCATTCTACAGACGGACTGCCCGCAAGAGGTCTCCATCAAGCGGATACTGGCGCGCGATAAAGAACACTACGTCTCTAATGCTCTGACCGAGAGAGCTTACCTGGAAAACAAAAATCAGTTCGAAGCCATCGATTTGGAATCTTTGATAAAGGCAAATCCCGGGCTGAAGTTGATACACCTGGTCGTCGATACAGCTAAAGACCCGCCGGAGGACTGGTATATTACAAAGTATGAGAAAAAGTAAATAACGGCTGGATTCCCGCTTTCGCGGGAATGACGTCTAAACATGAAAATAGATTTGCACATTCATACCAAAACCGGCTCTGACGGGGCGATGACCATGGAGGAGGTGTTTGCCGAAGCTAAAAGACGAAATATTGAACTGATTTCAATAACCGACCATGATAACATCATGCACCAGGGAAGGGCTAAAGAGCTGGCAGAGGCCAGTAAAATCCGTTACATTACCGGCGTGGAATTAAACGTTACCTTAACCTATAATAAAAAATCATTTTCCCTCGATTTTCTCGCTTACGGCTACGACCACCGCAACCAGTCGCTTAACGAAAAGTTACGCGTAATCAGGGAACACCGGGAGAAAAGAGCGCGCCAGATTATCGATAATCTGAACGGCGAGTTCAAGAAAGAAAGCCGCCCCCTTTTTACCGAAGCAGACCTGCAAAAAATCCAGGAAAGCGCGGACGGGGTAATGAGCCGGCCACACATCGCGGACTATTTGATAAAAAAGAAAATCGTTGCCAGCCGACAGGAAGCCTTCGATAAATACCTGGTCAAGTGCGATGTGCCAAAGTACCCTCTACCGCCGGAGGAGGCAGCAGCGCTGGTAAGGGGCGCGGGCGGTAAAGTAATTTTAGCCCACCCCAACGACCCCAACGGGACATCGCTGGTTAGCATCACCAAAGACCTGAATGAACAAACGAAAATAGTCTTTGGGCAAATGCTAGGATACATCGATGGGATAGAGTGCTGGCACTCTCGCAATAATAAAGCAACCACCGCGCATTATATAGAATTTTGCCAAAAACATAACCTGATGATGACCGGCGGCAGCGATTGCCACCAGAAACCTATTTTGATGGGCACGGTAGCGGTGGAAGAGTGGGTAAAGGGGCAGTTTTAAGTCCCATTAAATATTTTCTCTCTGGTAAACGCCGTTATAGCCTTCCGAATCGCCGGTAAGCTCCATAAAGATAAGCTGCGTGATGCGGGCGTTTTTTTGCACGCGGAAGCCTTGCGGATTATGCACCACCAATAGAGACTGGGAGCGGCCTTCATAACCGGCGTCCCATACCGCTGTGCCTAAGTTAACGCCACAGCGGAGGAGGGAGGAACGGGGCCGACCTAAAGCCATAATATTTTTAGGCAGGTGGACGATTTCATTGTAGGTGACGATATAGACGCCGGCGGCGAGTTCGAGAAAACCGTTAGCGTCGAATGAAAGCGGGGATAGGTCAGCAAGGACTCTCTGACTATTGGCTACGGCAATCGTCCCCGCCGACTGTATTCCAGCGACATCCCGCAGAGTAAGGTCGAAGCCGTTAGCCTGCACCTGCTCATCCAGATTAAGCCACCCCTCCATGAGCGGGGGTTTGCGCTTGAGCAAGCGGCGGATATCACTGCCGGAAAGGACGGGCATAAAAATACCTTCCTCTAGAGATTCCTGTTTATCTTAGCAGTTCTTTTCTTTTCCGACAACGCACCGACATGGCAGGTTTTTTGACGATGCCTAGTCGAAATAATATAATGATCAATAAGATGACAAGTCAGCGGGCAATAACAATATTGATTTCCTTACTTCTAATTGTCAGTGTGATTTTAGGCGGATGCGGTGGTACTGAATACTTCAAAGCAAACGCTGTCAAACGCGGCATCAGTTTCTCTTTTGAATATCCTCCTTCATATACAAAATTAACGCCCGATGCTTTTGAAGATACCGGGGGTGATTATTCAATCAGCTTACTATATACGAAACCCGGAAGTACCCAGGAAAAAGCCGATATACAGATTTACGTGATACCTCTCTCCCCTATAGCCGGCCGACCGGATGCCGTTGCCTGGACGGAAGATCATTTAAAAATCCTTGAACAAAATGATAAAAACTTTAAACTCATCAAACGTTCTCCTGTACAGATAGCCGGTATTGACGGAGAAATGATAGTTTATTTCAGTTCACTTCTAGGGAATTATTTGAATTCTTCTTACCTTATATGCCGGGACGCTTACATCGATTATAAAGAGTATATCT
Source organism: uncultured Dehalococcoidaceae bacterium (assembly GCA_964353385.1). GTDB lineage: Bacteria > Chloroflexota > Dehalococcoidia > Dehalococcoidales > RBG-16-60-22 > RBG-13-51-18. The sequence continues at coordinate 8,676 of CAYGVP010000033.1, read as the reverse complement.
GGAAAATCTCGGTCCTGGCTATCGAAGAAATGAGCGACCAGGCCGAACCTGACTTCGAACACCTGATACAGAGTTTTAAGTTCCTGGACTAAAAACCAGCTATGGTTTGCCGTACTTTTCTCTGATTTCCCGCTTGATGAGCTTGCCCATGGGGTTGCGGGGGAGGTCATCCACAAAGACGACGGTACGCGGTCGCTTATAGCTGGCGAGGGTCTGGCGGCAATGCTCCATGATTTCCGCTTCCACCTCTTTTGACTTGGGGATGCCCTTTTTAAGAATAACCACAGCGCGCGGCTCCTCGCCCCAGGTCTCATCCGGCACGCCGATAACAGCGACATCCTCTACCTTGGGAAACTCGCGGATAGCGTTTTCCAGCTCCTCGGGGGAGATATTTTCCCCGGCGCGGATGATAATATCGCTGGAACGGCCGGATAAAAAGTAATAGCCGTCTTCATCAACGTAGCCGACATCGCCGGTATGCACCCAGCCATCTTTATCGATGGTCTTCTTCGTTTTTTCCTCATCCTTCCAGTAACCGCTCATCACGCGGGGACCTTTGGCGAGAATCTCCCCGACCTGGTTGGGACCTAATGTCTTGCTGGTCTCCTGGTCGATAACCTTCATCTGGATATCAGCCATTGGCTTGCCGATAGATGCCAGCCGCTTGAGCTTTTTCTCCTTTTCCGCCGGCGTGCCGGTAATATGGTGGTCTTCCGGACCCAACGCGGTAATCGTGGAAGCCGTCTCCGTCTGCCCGAAGGCATTGATAAAGCTGACGTCTGGGAACTCCTCCAGCGCTTTGCGGATAACGGGCAGGGGCATGGGAGCCGCGCCGTAAGTTATTACTTTGAGGCTTTTTAGATTATGCTTCTTGAAGTTGGGGTGGTCGAGGAGCTGTTTGAGCATGGTGGGCACCATCATGGCGCGGTTGGCTTTCTCCCTTTCCACTAAAGTCATCCACTCCTCCGGGTCGAACTGGCGCTCCATGACCAGCGTCCGCGCGCCATAGATAGCCGCCATCAGCGCCTGGATGCCGGCTACGTGATATAAAGGCACGGTGAGAATGTTGCGCTCGTCATTCTCGGGGTCGGGCGGGGTAACGTTTTCCAGGACATAACCGGTAAAGCTATTGTGGGAAAGCATAACGCCCTTGGGGAAGCCGGTAGTGCCGGCGGTGTACATTAAGATGGTGGTGTCTTTCTCGTCGAGCGGTGTTTCAACCTCGGCAGGGGAGGAGGCAGTAATAATATCCTCGTAAAAATACATATCCGGGTGCTTTTTCTCAAGGGAAACCAGGTGTTTAAGGTATTTCAATTCGGGCTGAATAGACTGAATCATGGGGACATAACGCTCGCCGGCAATTAAAATAGACGCCTCGGCGGTGTTGAGCATATAGATAAGCTCTTTTTCCTTGGCGCGGAAGTTAAGAGGCAGGTAGATAGCGCCCGTCTTAGCGACGGCAAAATAGGTCTCCACACACTGGTTGCAGTTGACCTGAAGAAAGGAAACAACGACACCTTTTTTGGCGCCCAGCTTTATCAGGCCGTTAGCCAGGCGGTTGACCCGCTCGTTAAGCTGGGAGAAGGTGTACCTTTTATCCTCGAAAACGATGGCAGTTTTATCCGGGCAGATTGCCGCAGCAATATTCAGGAAATCAGTAGTATTCACGCCATACCTCCAAATCTATATTTACAGACGATTCGTGCTATTTTAACGCAAGAATAACAGGAAAATCAAACTTTAGATATAGGACTTTGGGGAGGGGAGGGAATAAGTGACAAATATCAATTAACAAGTAGCAAGTAGCAAGGGAGGGACGAAGAGGCGGAGAAGAATTATACTACTTTAACTCTTTTGTTTATCAATGCCCTTGTCAGTTGATAATCAGTCTCTAAACTTAACCAGAACCTCGCTGGAATTTCAGGCATAACGGATTCAAGCTGTAAAGCGGTCTCTGCCGTGATGGCTTTTTTCCCCTTGATTATTTCATTGATAGCGTTTAACGGGCGCCCCATGCGTTTAGCTAATTCTTTTTGTGTGATTCCCCTTGCCCCTATTTCCTCCGCTAGATATTCGCCCGGCGGGATAGCTATATCAGGATAAGATTTCGTTTTAGTTACCATGATAGTCCTCCACGTCTATGATAAGTACTCTATCCTCTCCTATTTTTTCTAAAATCAGCCGGTAGTTTCCGGTAATAATTATCGAGTACTGACCGGTACGGTTGCCTTTCAATGGGTGCAACCTTAATGCCCGGTGTCCATAAAGTTCCGAGAATTTGTCCGTGGCTCTCAAGACCGCCAGCCGCTGTATATATTTTCTGCCGATAGGAATTCCAAAGAGCCGACTAGCCTCCGATAAACTCATGCTCGCCGCTTCCAGTCGATGGGACGAGAACTCAATATACACCCTTACACCTTATGGGTATATTATATACCTAAAAATGAATATTGTCAAGCCTTGGAATTGGATTTTTCTCTTACCTTGCTTACAATCGCCGCCATAGTTTCGCCGGCCTTAGCAGAGATACATACACTTGCTTTATAGTCCATCGGTGTTTCACCTATATTTATGATGACCAGTTTGGCGCCGGACTGCACGGCGTACTGCGGCATATAAGCGGCGGGATAGACCACCAGCGTTGAACCGACAACGATAAAGAGGTCGGAACTCCTGGCGCGGCGGCCAGCTTCTTCCAGAACATCATAAGGCAGCTGTTCACCGAACATAACGATAGCCGGCTTGAGCATGCCATGACAGGCAGAACAGTCCGGGATATCTTCACCACCATCCAGCCGCGCTTTAATCTCGCTAAAAGTATAGCGCTTTCCGCACTCAAGGCATATCGCCCACTGCATATTGCCGTGCAGCTCGAAGACCTTATCGTCGGGGACGCCGGCTTTCTGGTGCAAATTATCGATATTCTGCGTGATAACGCAGTCCAGTCTCCCCATTTTATGTAGTTCCGCGATAGCTACATGAGCGGCATTGGGCACGGCTTTATCCGTCATCAAACCCTCTTTAAAGATATACCACTGCTTGCGGCGCGATTCTATGTTGGAAAGGAATTTATCAATGGTAAAATCATCCGGGTCAAAGCGACTCCAGAGACCCTGCGGTCCGCGGAAATCCGGGATGCCGGACTCCGTGCTGATGCCGGCGCCGGTAAAGACCACCAGCTTACGACTCTTTAAAATAAGGTCGGCGACTTTTTCTGCAAGGGCATCTAAATTCGGTTGGTTCATTTGAAAGTCTTTCAGGAGAGAATTTCACCCTCACCCGTTCCTCTCCCTTCAGGGTGAACCCATCGAGGGAGAGGAGATACTGTACAATCCAAAATCCCTCTCAATCTCCCTTTTACAAAGGGAGAAGCTGTCGGCATTCCCCTTATCCCCACCGCCCTAAGTTTATCAAATTAAAATACTTTGCCGAGTCTTTTTTCCAGAGCGAGCCCCTCTGCTAAAGGCATATCCATGCCGCGCCATACTGCCTGCTTAACGGCTCGCACTGCTGGCGGGGGAAAAGACTTTATTTTGCGCGCCATTTTTTCAGCTTCGGGGAAAAGGTTAGAGCGGGGAAGAACACGGTTAACGAGTTTGAGTTTCAGCGCTTCTTTAGCGTCAATCCAGCGTCCGCTTAAGAGAATGTCCAAAGCGGGGGCGACGCCTACAGCGCGAGGCAGAGTCTGGCTGCCGCCGGCCGCCGGAATAATGCCCAGTCCCGGCTCGGGGAGACCAAAGCGGGCGTCATCAGAACACAGGCGGATATCGCAGCAGAGGGACATTTCCAGGCCAGACCCCAGCACATAGCCGTGCATGGCGGCAATTACCGGCTGCTCGACGCTTAAGAAACGACCCCAGATATCCCGGTCAAAACGCGCTTTACGGGCGAAAACGGGGGGAGGGGCAGTTAAAAATTCCGTGAGGTCGGCGCCGGCGCAGAAAGCTTTTTCCCCCGCCCCTTTCAGAATAACGACTTCAACCTCCGAATCATCTTTTATAGCGCCGAGGACTTCATAAAGCTCGTCGCGCATTTTGATATTATAGGCATTCAGAGCCTTGGGACGGTTTAGAGTAATATAAGCAACGCCGTCCTGCTTTTCGTAGATTATGACTTCAAAATTGCCCATTTTTATTCTTCACTATGATAATAAAAGACAGCATCTCCAGATCAATCAAGCTTCTGATCGACAACGATAGCAGCCGGGTCGACAACACCGGTCATAACCTTGTTTTTAATTAATATCCTGTACTCGGTAAAAGTAACCCCGTTGTCCAGGCTAACAGCAACTCCAAGGTCTACCCGCTCGCCGGGCACCATAAGCAGGCCGCAATGATACACATAAATTGCGCCATTATAATACACAGCCCCCGGTACCGAGCCGTCACAAATATACCTATTCACGTCGTGCTGTGACCAGGTTATACCGTCCAAAGAAGCAGCCATATAAATTTTATGAGTGGAGGGCATTGCCCCATCATTGGGTCTATAATGATAAAACATGTAATAGGTATCCGCAATTTTAATGACGGACGGGCTTTCGACGGAACCCACTGCAGGGGCGCTGATAGCGATTCCGCCATATTGCAGACTGCCGCTGGCTGTTTCGTAAACCGCGGCACCGATATCCCTGCCGTGATTGACAAAGGTGCGGATTGTCCCATCGAAGTTATACGAACCGGGCACGCCACCCTGATTCCACTGGAAAGCGCTGTCCCTGGTAAAGGTCCCTAATGAATCGGGTGAAGTGGCTTTTATTATCGATGTCCCCATGCTGATAAACATCAGCCACGAAACATCGTTCATCTGGACTACGTCAGGGTCGGTAATGCCGAAGCCAGCCCCGGAATCATAGGAAAAACGCACACCGGGGTCTTCGGTGAAATTAATGCCGTCACTGGAAGTAGCACTGTAAATATTATGGGGGCCTGATACCGATGCCGGGTCACCACCCGTTACCATGCACCCGTAATAATAAAGCCGGATTACCCCGGCGTTTTCAGATACCAGCGTGGGCGGGGCAGAGGTTTCCTGCGGTGTTGGCAGCTCTGCAGTTGTCGGCGGCGAGGCGGTTGGCGGCAGTGTAGCTGTTCCCGTTGGCGCAGTTGCCGTCGGCTCCTTTGTAATAGCTGACGTTGCTAGAGACGGCGTAGTAGTCTGCGGAGAAGGCGAACACGCCGCCATAAAAAGCAGCATACTTGTAAGAAAGATAGCCGCAAGTTTCTTTATCGGCATATTCATTATTTTTCCTTAATATTACTTTCCCTGATATTTTGGGGGTCGCTTTTCCAGAAAAGATTTAATCCCCTCCGTGCGGTCGGAGGTGGTATGCAAAAGAAAATAAAGGTCGGCTTCCAGCCTTAAGCCCAGCTGCAGCGTCATGTCCATGCCCTTAATAATAGCCTCTTTAAGATACTTTAAAGCGAGGGGGCCCTTGGCGGCGATAGTTTCCGCCAGCTTTGCCACCTCCCCCACTAAAGCGTCCGGAGGAACTACTTTACTGACCAGTCCTATTTCCAAGGCTTCGGCGGCTGTGATGGCGGCGGCGGTCATCAGCAACTCTAAAGCTTTGCCGCGACCGATAATGCGGGGGAGGCGCTGCGTGCCGCCGTCCATAGGGATAAGACCTTTAGCGACCTGCGACAGAGCGAAGCGCGCATTATCCGAGGCGATGCGGATATCGCAGCTTAAAGCTATTTCCAGTCCCAATCCGGAAGTATCTCCGTTAATGGCGGCGATAACAGGCTTCTCAATAGAAGCAACCGCCGCGGCGGGGTAAAGATTTTCTGTTAAATCCTTTTCCCCACCGGTGCAAAAAGTCTTGCCTGAACCTGTTATGACCACAACGTAGATATCATCATCTCCGTTAATGTTCTCACAGATATCTACAAGCTCACGGGAAAGCTCCTGGTTTACCGTCGGGCGGTTTAAAGTTATAGCGGCGATGTGATTTTCCTTAGAAAAAACAGTAAGTTTATTAGCCATTTTCATTCTCCAGATGATGTACTGTCAAAATAAATCTTAGCCAAGATAATAAATTATTGTGAACTCAAGCCCCCGTCAACCGGCATGACATGGCCGGTAATAAACGAAGCCGCATCCGAGCAGAGCCATATAACCGCCTCCGCCACATCCTCCGGACGCCCGAGCCGCTTCATAGGAATCACACTAATCATTTTGTCTTTCTCCCCGGTGACGGAGCCTGTCAGGTCTTCGAACATTATTGTTCCTTGAGTGGGACCGGGCAATACCGTATTCACGCGTACGCCGGTAGTAGCCAACTCCAGGGCAGCAGATTTGGTTAGCGCCACGACGCCGCTTTTGCTGACGTTATAAGCGCCGAAGCCCGGCACCGGTTTCAGCGCGCAGATCGAGGCAGTGTTGACAATGACGCCGTATTTCTGCTTCAGCATCTGCTTAATTTCGTATTTCATGCAGAGAAAGACGCCCTTCAGGTTGATATCGATAACGCGGTCCCAGACCTCTTCCGGGCAGTCGACGAAGTTGACGACGGGCACGTGTTTAACGTCAACACCTATGCCGGCATTGTTGAAAGCATAGTCGAGACGACCGTAAAGGCTGACGCATTTGTTTACCATCGCCTCGACGTCCGATGCTCTGGAGACATCACATTTCACAAAAGCCGCTTCACCGCCGGCATCCCTGATGAGCTTGACCGTTTCCTCGCCGCCCTTGATGTTGGCATCGTTAGCGACGATTACTTTAGCGCCTTCGCGCGCGAAAAACCGGGCGGTTGCTCTGCCTATCCCGGAAGCTCCCCCAGTTACCAACACCACCCGACCATCGAACTTTTTAGCCATTTCCCGTCTCCTTTCCTCTGCCGTATTCACGGCTATCAAGTTGGTTTATTATTGACACATGATGAATATATAATAGCACGAAAAAGATGCTCTAAAGTATCCTGACGCCCGAAAGTATATTATAAGATATATTGGCAAGGAGGTAAAAAGGTGTTACTGGAAAAGCAGGGTATTATAAGAACCGTTAAAAAGACTTAGAAAAAACTCTGCTATTTTTTGGTTACCGTCATCACCAGCTTATAGTCCGAGGCGTCAATCTGCTGGTCTTTCTGCGGATACGGCTCCAGTTTACAAACGAATTTATACTGAATAAAGTAGTCTTTGGTGGTTGCACCGACGCCACCCGGCTGGGCAAAAACCATTTCTGCCGGCGACCCCGCGTATGTGAAAAGCAGCCGGCAGTTTGCTTCCCCGATCCAAGGGCATTCGACTCCCGTGGGGCACCGGCTATCCCCGAAAACTTCAACAAATTTTATCGTTAATTGTTCACCTTCGATGACAGCTTTTTGTCCCACAGGTAAGGTAAATTCCTGCCCCAGTGAAGTGGTAATACCACCGGCAGTACATGACCAGAATATTAACGTCGAGAGCAAGGAAGCCACTAAAAAGCTAATAATAAAAACCCTTTTCATCGTTAATCCTCCAGCACTATCCTTGCGTCGACGGCCACCGCTGAATCCTTATAAGCAAACAACGGGTTGATATCGATTTCTTTAATCTGCGAGGTCTTTTCAACCATAGCGGAAAGCTTCAACAGTACATCTACCAGCGACGGTATATGCGCCGGCTCCTGACCGCGGTAGCCGTTGAGCAAAGCGTAACCCTTGATTTCTTTAATCATCTCCTCGGCGTCCCGCTTGACGATGGGAATCAGTCGGAAAGATACGTCCTTCAAGACCTCCACGAAGATGCCGCCCAGACCGAACATGATAATCGGCCCGAACTGGGCGTCCTTGTGCATGCCGACGATTATCTCGATGCCCGGTCGCGCCATTTTTTGCACCGCCACTCCCTGGATTTTAGCTTTAGGGTATTTCTCGCGGACGGACGCCATAATTTCAGCGTAGGCTTTTTTCACTTCCGCAGCGCTTTTAAGTCCCACCTTAACCCCGCCGGCATCGGTCTTGTGGCTAATATCCGGCGATGCTATCTTCAAGACTAAAGGAAAGCCTATTTCGCCGCTAAAGTCTACGGCTTCTTTTTGCGATTTCGCCAGTCGTGTCGCAACGACTTTGATGCCGGCGCCTTCAATGACCTTCTTGGCTTCTATTTCTGTTAAAATTAATCTGCCATGTTTTTTGATTTCGGCTAAACTTTTTATCATGCTGCCCTCCAAATGGTTATATTAGCATTATAGACACGTCGGATAAAGATATCAAAAGCACTTTTAAACCTCACCCCCTTTATCCCCCCTCAAACACAATTTTTTGCGCTAGCCGTGATTTGTTTGTTTGAGAGGGGGATTAAATTTGAAGAGGGGTCTGCACCTCCTTCGGCGGGCTCACTTCGTGGTGACTCAGTGGAACCAGGACAGGCTCTCTTCGACGCCCCGTTCGTGGAGAGTGAAAATGAACAGCCTCACATACTACTTGTTTTGGTGAAACAATTGTGCTATTATCGGGGTGAGGCAAAAGATGACAACGGAAAGAGAAAAAGCGCTGGAACTGGCTATCGGTCAGATAGAAAAACGGTTCGGCAAAGGCTCCATTATGAAAATGGGAGAGTCTGCCATCATGTCGCCGATTGAAGCCATTCCAACCGGTTCATTGGCCTTAGATTTAGCCCTTGGAATTGGAGGGATACCTAGAGGACGTATCACGGAAATATTCGGACCCGAGTCGTCGGGGAAAACCAC
>CAYGVP010000032.1:0-11234 GCA_964353385.1 uncultured Dehalococcoidaceae bacterium | reverse complement strand
AGGCTGGGGTCGGAGATTGGTATAAAATGTATCAAGTGTGAAAGACGCGTTTTACTGCCAAGGAGTGTTTTCGAGCGGAGGATTAAAGGATTTATAAAGAGGGCGGAGGAAAAAGGAAATACAGGGCAGGACTAAACGCGGATGACGGAATATTCTTTAACAGGCAAATAATTTTCAGCAGCGCCCAACTGTCTAAGCCGGGCAGCATGCGGCGATGATATTCAACCGGGGCACGGAGGGCTGCTGCGATAGCCTTTACAATGGATATTTACTCCCATATAATTGAAGGGATGCTATGGGGTTATAGTGGTGAGGATGAAAAAAGCCAGCGTAGCTCAGTGGTAGAGCGGCGCTTTCGTAAAGCGCGGGTCGTAGGTTCAAGTCCTATCGCTGGCTCCAGTTATTTTACAGGAAAGGTTTTTTCCTACTGTTTTTCAAGGATATCTTCAATATCACGGCTGGCGCCACTCTTCGACACCACTTGCTGATTTAATCTTGCTGTTTTATCAATTCCTCCCCGTAATCCAGCAGCAATTTCTGCCGTTCCGGGGATACCTGCTGCGATTCCAGGTATTTTTTCAAGGCGTCCAGAGGCGTTATTTCTTCAATAGAGCGAGTTCCTAAACGCAGGCGTGCCTCGCGCTGAATTTCACGGGAGATGGAGAAATGATAAGCCCCTTTCAGGGCATCTTTAATATTATTGTTACGCAGCTGGCTTTCTAGGGATGAGGGGAGGGTGATAATAAGTCGCACAATAGAGTTGTTTATTTTATTCTGCTGTGCCTTGATAGCGTTGAGGACAGCCGAGGTGGGGTCGGCTTCTTCTGCCTCGAGGGCGACGTTAATGGTGAGAAAACGGCAGGCTTTAACGGGATGAAATTCGTAAGAAACGCGCCTTGTTTTGTTTTCGGAGAAAATCTCAACGACATAAAACCCTTTTTCATCGTTTTCCTCGCCGAAGTCGATGCGCTCCAGGCTGCCGGCATAAACGACCGGCGGACTTTTCGAGAGTACCTGCTGCTTGTGGATATGTCCCAGGGCTATATAGTCGTAGGCAGGCAGGGCGATGGTGCTTAACAAGAGCACAGGCTCCTGGCCGATGGACATCATCGTTTCCGAGCCGGCTTTAGCCGAGCCGACCGAGACATGGGCGGCCAGAACAGCAGGCAGGGATGGGTCGAGGGCAGCGGTTTTACTGGCGATAACCTGCGTTAAAGCTTCCTGCATCTTGTGAGTGACCTGTTCCAGATTGAAATTTTTAGTATCTTCGCGACTAATCAGGGAGCTGCGGCGCAGCCAGGGTATAGCCACGATTTGTATCACGCCGCCGCGGGTGGTAATTTTGTAGGTATCCGGCTTGCTGGCGACATAGACGTTTTTCACCGCCAGGGTATCAAAAATCTCGGTGGCGGTAGCGCGGCCGATAGCATTAGGGAGGTCGTGATTGCCGGTAAGTAAGAGAACGGGTATGCCGGCGGTGGCGAGTCGGTTAATGCGGCGGGCGAACTCGCGCTGCTGGGTCTGGGTAGGCTCGCGGGACTTATAAGCATCGCCGCAGAAAAGGACGAGGTTGATTTTTTTCTCCAGAGCATAATCGACCAGCTCGTCAAAAACAGCCAGAAAGTCGTTAAGGCGGGAGGATAAACCGGTGGCGGGGTCGATACGCCCGTAGGTCTCCACGCCGAGGTGCAAATCCGCAAAGTGGATGATTTTCATAACAATACTATTTTACCAGATTCAGTACCTCTTTTAACGAGGAGATTTTGGGGCCGGCGAAGTCTATTATTTCATCGTTCGGCCGGAGGGCATCAGCGCTATCTTCATGAGCTGCCCTTATGAGCACAGGCACCATGCCTATAGCGACGGCTGCCGCAAGTTCGTTATCACCGCCATCGCCGATGTAAACGCATTGTGATGGTTTAACCATTAATCTTTCAGCAGCCATTTGGAAAATGCGCCGGTCCGGTTTATTGATGCCCACAACGCTGGAAAACAAAGCTATATCAAAGAAGGGAGCGAAAGACGTGGTCGGCCAGATAAGCGGTGGTTCCATCGAGCAGTTGCTGATGAGCCCGATTTTCAAGCCCGACGATTTTAAAGAGGCGAGGACTTCGATGGCATCTTGGCGGGGGGTTAAGGCGTGGGTTACATAGTCAAATCTAATGCGTCGGGCTGCCTCTATCTGGCTGGCATCGACCTTTATCTTAAGCTTGCGGCAAATATACTCGAGGTTTTCTTCCAGCGTGCGGAAAACGCCGGTAGTGCGCATTTTAGCTGACTGCATCCATATTTTAAAGAAATCATCATGGGGGACTTTTAGGATAGATACCATTTCTGTCACAATGTTCTCATATTCTCGACGAGAAAAGATGTCTACCAGCGTCCCAAAGAGGTCAAAGATGACGGCTTGATATTTCACGGTTTTTACCCGTCGCTTCCCTGCTTCCATATCTTGCCGCCTTCCGGCAGAACAAATAGGTCTTCGCCGGAGAGCTTAGCCAGCAAGGTATTCTTTAAAGCGGCGACGGGCACGCGTATCTGGTTCATGCTGTCGCGCTCTCTAATCGTTGCCATATTGTCCTCTAAAGACTGGAAGTCGATGGTGACGCAGTAGGGCGTGCCAAGCTCGTCTTGGCGGCGGTAGCGCCTGCCGATGCTTTGCGTGTCATCGTACTGGGTGGTAAAGCAGGGGCGGAGGGTGGCGTAAACGTCTTTAGCGAAGGCGGCCAGGTTTTCCTTGCGGCTCAAAGGCAGCACGGCGACCTTAATCGGAGCGAGGTCGGGGTGGAAATGAAAGAGGACGCGTATTTCGTCCTTATCCGGCTCTTCGTCATAAGCGTCACAAAGGAAAGCCAGAATAGCGCGGTCGACGCCGACGGAAGGCTCGACGATATAGGGAACATAATGCTCCTTGGTCTCATCGTCGAAATACTCCATAGATTTGCCGCTGGCGGCGCTGTGCTGCTTAAGGTCGTAGTCGGTGCGGTTAGCGATACCTTCGAGCTCTGACCACCCATGAGGGAAGAGGTAATTAATATCGGTGCAGGAGCGGGCGTAATGCGCCAGCTTTTCCTTAGGGTGCTGATACGGTTTAAGATTCTCTTTCCTGATGCCGAGTTTGACGTACCAGTTAAAGCGTTCTGTTACCCAGTAATCGAACCACTTGGCATCCGTGCCCGGCTTAACGAAGTATTCGAACTCCATGATTTCAAACTCACGGCTGCGGAAAATAAAGTTGCCGGTGGTAATTTCATTGCGGAAAGCCCGGCCCTGCTGGGCGATGCCAAAGGGAAGGCGCTTGCGGGCGGTATTAACGACGTTCTGGAAATTAACGAACATGCCCTGCGCCGTCTCCGGTCGCAGGTAAACGACGGCGGCATCTTCTTCCACCGGGCCGATAAAGGTCTTGAACATGGTATTGAACATACGCTCCTCGGTGAGGGCGCCGCCGCAGGAGGGACATTTATTCTCGGTAAGGTCATCGGCTCTCCATCTTAAGTGGCAGTCCTTGCACTCGACCAGGGGGTCAGAAAAACTCTTTATATGGCCGCTGGCTTCCCAGACTTTAGAGTTCATCAGTATGCTGGTGTCCACACCGACCATATCGTCACGCTCCTGAACAACGGAACGCCACCAGGCTTCCTTGACATTCCGCTTGAGCTCAATGCCCACAGGGCCGTAGTCCCAGCAGCCTGAAAGGCCTCCGTAAATATCGCTTGAGGGGAAAATAAAGCCGCGGCGCTGGCAGAGCGACACGAGCTTGTCCATAGTTAGTTTGCCTGCTATGTTTTTTGACATTGAATTACTCCTGGCGAATATTAGCCTGCCGGCGACGGTATCGGCGGATAGTGCGTATAAAGAGGGCTATGAGAACAACTGCACCCAGCACTAAAACAATGAGGGTAAATATCCATAAGGGAATCAGTTCGATTTGATAAGCGTTGTAAAGGAAAAAATCCAGCATGGCAAAAATAAGCACAATCTGGGGCAGGGCAACCATGTTGCCCATAATCGGCAAGATACTGGGCAGCGGCGAATTGCGCTGCGGCATGTAGCGAGAGCCAAGCATCACTATCCTGACGACGATGATAGAAAGAAAAGCGAAAAAAACCTGCGGGATAACCATCCAGCCGATGAAGGCGCCGCGCGGAAGCCATTTATCCGGAGAGTCGTTCTGGAAGTGATAGGCTATTTCATCCGGCAAAAAGGGATAAAAGCAGGCAGCCAGAATAATCGCGAGCAGGAAAAGCGCTACCGGCAGGGCAATATAAGTCCAGCGGAAGGGGATTTTATTTTCTGTTTGTGTAGCGTTAATAACGACCACCTGCCTTGGAGCGATTACAGTAAAGATTAACAGCTTTCAGGCAGGGGTGTCAAAGGGGGATTTACTTTAAGAAGCGCAAGAGCTGCAGTTGCCGGAGCTGCAGCTGGAACAGGAACTGCTGCCGGCGCCGGGTACGGTCTTGGGAACACCGCTGACACTGGTGGTAAAAGCTGCGAAGGTGGACATTTTACGCCGGGCGGGCTTATGGCATTTAGGGCAAACCGCAGCCTCGCTGGCCTGACTTAAAGGCCGCATTTGCTCGAACCGAGAATCACATTCAGAACAGATATATTCGTAAATGGGCATCAAATATTTTCCTATTTATAGTGTAATGTGTTTCAGCAGTGAAATCAAGGCATGCGCATTATGTTGCCAGTCTAGAAGGCAGGGTGTAGGATATAGAATATATCTAAAGCATGAGGTGGAATTTGATACATAAACTTGACATAAAAACTAACTCGCAGGTAGAGTTCCAGGAAATTACCAGCAGGGTCAGGAGCATTGTGGAAGCCAGCGGAATAAAAAGCGGATTCTGCTGCATCTTTGTGCCGCATACTACCGCCGGCATTCTGGTGAATGAGCATGCCGACCCGAGCGTCGTCGAGGATATAAGTGCGCAGCTTGAAGAAATAGCGCCGGAGAAGAAAACTTATCGGCATATAGAGGGGAATTCGCCGGCGCATATTAAAGCCAGCCTTGCGGGGGATTCAAGGACGTTGTTTATAGAGGGAGGAAAGCTGGTGCTGGGGACATGGCAGGGGATTTTCTTCTGTGAGTTCGACGGCCCGAGAAACCGGAGCGTGCTGGTAAAGCTGATAGCGGATAAAGATTGATTTGAGGTAACGTTTAGCAAAATACGAGCTGATAAGCCAGCACATCAAGCAGACTATAACAGAAAGCTATCAGGTCTTTTAATGGTTTCATCAGCTTTGCTCCATCAGGGTAGCCCTGCTTGTTGCCCCGGTTTTTTCGGGTCGTCCTTGTCCTGGTAGTGAATTAGATATGTGCCGCAATAGCGGCAGCGGTAATATTGCTGCTTGATATGATAAAGTCCCTTGCGCCCGCATTGGGGACAAGCCTTGAACTCATGTTTTTGCTTATCTGCATTCGATGCGCCGTTTGTCATCGGATTCATCCAGTCAATTTGCATACAGTATAACGTGCGAATGTTGCGTGCCAATCACAAAATCCGTTAATAAAGTCACAAAAAAGTCAAAAATGAATAGTAAGAGGAACGTAAGGCTTTTATGAGGAAAATTGAGGTTGGCTGGTCCTGGACTTGATGAGAAACAGCAACGGTATTCCCGCAGCCGCCAGGACTGACCAGAAGATAAAGGGCAGGCCAGGATTGATATCGGTGGCAAGGCTGTTACCCAGAGGAGACGACAGGAAAGGACCGACCATAGAGATAGTACTGGTAAGACCAATAGCCGTACCTCCGAAGGTGCTGCCCACGCCTTTTGTTTCGAATATCATCACGTTAAGGAGGGAGGGGGCGCCGCTCCTTAAAAATCCTGTAATGATGATGACCAGCCATATTCCTAAAGTATTAACGAACGGTAGCAGTACCAGCCCAACCACTAATGCCACGGTGGACAATATCAATACGCCTTTGCGGGACTTGAGTTTATCTGAAAGCAGCACCATGGGGATAGAGCCGATGGAAAATACTGCATTCAATGCCGTAATCGCACCGCTGGCACTGGCAGGAGTCCAGCCTATTTTTTCTAAGTAGAGAGGTAAATAGCCGATGAGTCCCATGCTGGCGCCCCAGGTGGTCAAGGCAAGGAGTCCTATGAGCCAGACATTTTTGATGTGGATGACGTGAGATATCGCCTGGCGAAATGGTATTTTAGCAGTGAGTAGTTCCGGATTTTCACTTTTATCCGGTTCTCTGGCGGTGAATAGCCATAATAAACCCAGAGCAACTGCCGGCGCGCCATAGAAAAACATGACATTACGCCAGCCGCCGAGGGCCGGCGATAGGAATGTGGCGCTGAACATGGTGGCTGCCATCGCGCCGATAGAAAAGGCGGCGGTCAGCAGTGCGTTGGCCAGCCC
Source organism: uncultured Dehalococcoidaceae bacterium (assembly GCA_964353385.1). GTDB lineage: Bacteria > Chloroflexota > Dehalococcoidia > Dehalococcoidales > RBG-16-60-22 > RBG-13-51-18. The sequence goes on along the minus strand of CAYGVP010000032.1, from coordinate 4,849 downwards.
CAGGCGCTCGCCGCTGAACCATTCCGCGGTTACCTTGGGCAAGATACTCGGCGTAGCCGCTACCATCAACCCGAAGAGGAACATGAAGGCTGCAAGAGAAACGAAGTTGGTCGAGAACCCACGTAGAGCGCTGAAAATACCGGCGAGGATGCATAGTACTGTTAAAGAACGTTTAATACCAAAACGGTCGACGAGTAAACCGCTCGGCAGCCCGATAAAGACGCCAGCAAGAGGGTCCATACCCCATATCGTGCCTATAGCCGCCAGACTTAAACCGAGGTCGTCGCCTATCTCTTTGAAGAGCACCGGCATGCAAAGCCTAGCTGCGCCACCGATAGAGGCGAGGGTCAGCATGGCAAGCGCCAGGATGTACCATCGGTAATTGGGATTACGCTTGTTTATCATCGCAATTTCAGAGCGCTTGAACGCTTTCAAAGACAGAGGAGGCGGTAATACCTGCCTCCGTTATTAAAAACACTGTATTTATCATAGCATTTTTAATATAAGAGTGACAGTTTTAATATGTTTTGGCTGTACCTAGTCAGTCTATGTTATAATGGCTCAAATGACGGTTGCAGTAACCGGCGCTACCGGGCATATCGGCGCTAACTTGGTACGCGCTTTAATTGATAAAGGCATCCCCACACGCTGCCTGGTGCATGTTAACTGCCAGGCTATCGACGGAATTGATGTCGAAAAGGTCCAGGGTGACTTACGTGACCTAGATTCGCTTTGCCGGGCATTCTATGGGGTTGATGTAGTCTATCATCTGGCTGCCTCTATCTCGTTATCGATGACCGACTGGTCGCGGCTGGAGGAGATAAATGTTAACGGGACGAAAAACGTGATTGAAGCTTGCCTGCGCGCGGGTGTCAGGCGATTAGTCCATTTCAGTTCGATACACGCGCTGGTGCAGGAGCCTTTAGACATTCCCGTTGACGAATCGCGCCCGCTGGTTGCGTCAAAGCATTACCCGCCTTACGACCGCTCTAAAGCCGCTGCCGAGAGGGCAGTGCAGCAGGGAATAGAAAAAGGGCTTGACGCCGTGATTATTTATCCCACGGCGGTATTCGGTCCGCATGATTACCAGCCGTCATTTTTCGGCGAGGCTTTAATCTCGATAGCGCGGCGGAAGCTGCCGGCGCTGGTTACCGGAGGGTTCGACTGGGTGGATGCGCGCGATGTGGTAGCGGGAGCGATGCTGGCGGAAGAAAAAGCACCTGCCGGGTCACGCTACCTGCTATCAGGACACTGGGTATCCATGTGCGATATTGCCGCGATGATAGAAGAGATAACTGGAGTACCCGCAGGAAGGCCGGTCTGTCCGCTGTGGCTGGCGCATCTCGGCGCACCGTTTATCGGGGCCATAAGCCGTTTTAACGGAAAGAGGCCGCTTTATACCAGCGTATCTTTGAGGGCGCTAAAGAGCAACCGGAACATCAGCCACGAGCGGGCAACGCGCGAGCTGGGCTATCAGTCCCGTCCGTTCCGGGACACACTAACCGATACCCTGCATTGGTTTGCAGCCAACGGAAAGCCGGAAATACTAAAGAAATAATAGTTGTGGAGATGTAATGGACGAATTGGCTATATATAACAGCCTGATAGTAGCGTGGTTTATCGTTGGAGCAATTGTATTCGTGGTCCTGTTTTTCATCGCTGCGCCTTACGGTCGACATATACGGAAGGGGTGGGGATATTCAGTGGGAAATAAACTGGGCTGGGTGCTGATGGAGGCGCTAGCCCCGATTGTCTTTGCGATATGTTTTTTATACGGTGAAACCAGGAACAGTCCGGTCACGCTCATTTTTCTAGCGATGTGGGAAATGCATTACCTGCACCGGGCTTTTATTTATCCTTTCAGTCTGCGAGGCGCAGCCCGGCGGATGCCGCTGGGAGTTATAGCCACAGGTTTTGTCTTCAATATCATGAATGGTTATCTGAACGGCCGCTATATCTTCGGGTTTTCCGGAGGCTATGACAACAGCTGGCTGGTAGATCCGCGTTTTATTATCGGGATAGCTATTTTTATCATAGGTTATATCATCAACCGACAGTCCGACCTGGCTCTGCGTAGTCTAAGGCAGCCTGGCGAATCCGACTATAAAATATCCTACCACCGGCTATACCGCTGGGTATCCAGCCCCAACTATCTCGGGGAGATAACCATCTGGATAGGGTGGGCAATAGCGACATGGTCGCTGCCGGGGATGGCTTTCGCTTTCTGGACGGTCGCTAATCTACTGCCGCGCGCCAGAGCCAATCATGATTGGTATCGCCGCACTTTTACAGATTATCCGACGGAACGTAAAGCGCTAATTCCCAAGGTGTGGTAGACCGCTGAATTATTCACGAAGGGTGACCCGCTTTCGCCCCTTGGATTTCAACTTAGACTGGAGTAATGATTCAGTATTTTTCAATTTTGTAATTAAGCCCGGTATTATCGCCGGGCTTTGTTATTTATTTTAAGTGCCGGGGTATATTCCAAATAATATATTAAGGAAACGGATATATGAATGGAATAATCCCGGTAATGTAGTACAATATTAAAGATGGAAAAGTTGAAGTACGCCGCCGAGAAACTGGGAATTTATCTCACTTCTTATCAACTTGAGATGTTCCAAGTTTATTATAGTGAACTTATAGAATGGAATAGACGCATTAATCTTACAAGAATTACCGACTTCGAAGAAGTACAACTAAAGCATTTCCTTGATTCCTTAACAATAGTAATGGTCATAAAGAATATCAAGAAAGGCTTAAAAATGGCGGATGTCGGCACAGGCGCCGGGCTGCCGGGGATACCTCTGAAAGTAGTTTTTCCTGATATAAACCTAACACTAATTGAAGCCACTTTAAAGAAAGCCCGATTCCTGGAAGAAGTAACCGCCAGACTGCATCTGAAAAATGTAGAAATCATTGCGGAACGGGCGGAAACGGTCGCCCATGACATCAAATATCGTGAGAGGTTCGATACTGTTGTGTCCAGAGCGGTAGCGTCTTTGCCGGCGTTGACGGAATTGATGCTGCCGTTTTGTAATATCGGCGGCTGCTGCATAGTCCAGAAGAAAGGCGATATAAATAAAGAGGTCGAACAATCGAAAATGGCTATCACGCTCATGGGCGGGCGCTTACGGGAAGTAAAGCCTGTAGAAATAGAAGAATTAAGTGATGACCGATGGCTGGTGGTTATAGATAAAATAGAGTCTACACCTGTAAATTATCCCCGCCGTCCCGGTATGCCGGAAAAAAGGCCGATTATTTCCTGATTTTACTTCCAGGGACAACACCGGTATTTTCAATTTCGTTTAACAAATTGGATAAAAGCCTGATAAGTTCCACAAACTCCGGGTCTTTGTGCCAGCGACCGCCGTATAAACGCAATATTTTAAGTGAATCCTTGATTTTCTTAGGGGCCGGATTCTTTTCGTCAAGCAGGTTATAGGCGGTTATCTTGTGCTTATTCTTGGCGCTGATATCCATTCTATGGAGCAGATAAGCCAAGCTCCCTAAAACAAGTATCAGTAAGACAAGAGATATAATATCGAGTGCTAACATCTTCTTTAAATATCCAGGACTAATTAAGTTCTAACATATGAGTGATAAAAGAGTCAAAGAAAGAATGAGGAGCAGGATTAAAAGTAAATAATATTGGATAAAGTGATTCTGTTGCGAAGCAGTAGTAACCGTAGTAGAATTAAAGTATCAATTTATCATGACTAGAGGAGGCGGATATGGAAAAGGGGACGTGGAAAGTAAAAACAGGGTTAGCCCAGATGCTCAAGGGTGGCGTAATTATGGATGTGGTTACCCCGGAACACGCTAAAATCGCCGAGGAGGCGGGAGCCTGTGCAGTAATGGCGCTGGAAAGAGTGCCGGCGGATATTCGAGCGGCGGGCGGGGTCGCCCGCATGGCAGACCCTACTGTTATCGAAAATATTATGAAAGCGGTTTCCATACCGGTAATGGCCAAGTGCCGTATCGGGCATTTTGTTGAGGCGCAGGTTCTGGAAGCGATGGGAGTAGACTATATCGATGAATCCGAAGTGCTAACTCCAGCCGACGAGAGTCATCATATCTGGAAGCATGATTTTAAAGTGCCGTTTGTCTGCGGCTGCCGCGACCTCGGAGAGGCGTTAAGGCGTATCGGCGAGGGAGCGGCGATGATTAGGACCAAGGGCGAGGCAGGCACCGGTAATATCGTGGAAGCAGTGCGGCATATGCGGGCTGTCATGGACGGTATCCGCAAGCTGGTGAATACCCCGCAGGAAGAACTCATGAAGGAAGCCAAGGATTTAGGCGCGCCGTTCGAACTGGTGGTTGAAGTGCATAATACCGGCAAGTTGCCGGTAGTCAATTTCGCCGCAGGCGGTGTGGCAACCCCATCGGACGCGGCTTTAATGATGCAGCTGGGTGCGGAGGGGATATTCGTAGGGTCGGGCATATTTAAGTCAAGCAATCCGGAAGTGCGGGCTAAGGCAATAGTCAAGGCAACGACGCACTATAAAGACCCGGCGATTATCGCCGAGGTTTCAAAGAGGCTCGGGGAAGCTATGCCTGGACTGGATATCAAACAAATTCCTACCGATGAACTGCTGGCAAAAAGGGGTTGGTAGCATGAAAATTGGTGTCCTTGCCTCGCAGGGAGCCTTTATTGAGCATATTAGTGCGTTAAACAAACTGGATACCGAAGCTGTGCCCGTCCGTTTGCCCGGAGAACTAAAGGGAGTGGACGGGCTGATTATTCCCGGCGGCGAAAGCACAACCATTAGCCTATTGATGAACGCTTATGACCTGATGCAGGAAATAGCGTCTTTAGCTAGGGGCGGTATGACGGTATTCGGCACTT
>CAYGVP010000031.1:0-11503 GCA_964353385.1 uncultured Dehalococcoidaceae bacterium | reverse complement strand
TTTTATCCGCGGCGGCAGCACGTGAGCGTGGAAATCAATAATCATCTCAAACCACAGACCCGCAGCAATAGCCGGTATCGTCAGGCTATTCTTTTCTCTCCGGCGCCTTTTTTTCCGGGGCTTTCTTTTCCGCAGTCGCCCTCTTATCCGCTCCCGTTTCCGCTGTTGGCTTTTCCGCGGCTCCTTCAGCTTTTACTTCGCCTTCGGCGCCAGCAACGGCTTCAGCAGCAGCTTCCTCGGCTACCGGTTTCTCTTCCTCAACCTTGATAATGATTTCAGAAACTTTTACCACCAGCTGTTCGGGATCATCATGAACACTAATTTCCGGGTCGAGCACGATATCTTTGACATGAAGAGACTGGTCAAGTTCGGCTAATACGCTGATGTCAACTTCTATCTGTGGAGGCACTTTCTCCGGCAGACACTCGATACTTAATACATTAATACCATGGGAAAGGATGCGCCCTTTCGCTTTCATGGCGGGAGCTTCACCAACCAGGACGATAGGCACCGCCATGGTCATCTTTTCTCCCTTTCTAATTTGATAGAAATCTACATGAAGCAATTCACGGCTTAGCGTATCCCGCTGAATTTCACGTAAAAAGACGTTTTTTGCATCTTTTTCGCCTTCAACCTTAAGGCTGATAAGACGCGTTGTCCCTGCATGCATCACAATCTTCTTTAATTCGTTGCTATCACACTGTAGCGCCAGTGACTCCAGACTATGTCCGAAGAGATGCGCCGGTGTTATCCCCTGGCGACGTAAAAACCTGGTCTTCTTCCCCAGTACATCTCTTTTCGTAGCTTTTATCTTAAGTTCCTGCATGTGCCATTTCCCCTTTCAACCTTACAATTTAACCATAAATAGCTTAAAATATCAATTTTACAAGTTCAAATCACTGCTATCAAGATTAAAATCATATTTGACCGGAGTGAATGAGATATGTATATAATTAACCTTCATTAAAAGTATTATTCAACAAATAGTATATTAAAAGCCGTACGTATGAATGATATAGCTTTTGGATTCTTGATAACTGTCCTGGCCGGCTTGTCCACCGGCATCGGCAGCGCCATCGCCTATTTCTTACGCAAACCCGGCCCTAAAATCATGTCGTTCATTCTAGGCTTCTCCGCCGGCGTGATGCTGTACATTTCCTTTGCCGAGCTGCTCTATCAATCATTTGAAAAGGTCGGTTTTGGAACTGGCAATTTGGGGTTTTTTGCCGGCATTGCATTTATCGCAATATTAGATATTCTTATTCCCCATGAGTATAAAGAAGAGCGTGTCGATATGCCCTCCGTCACTACCACCGAAGCTGAATTATCTCCGCACCGTTTCAGGCTACGCGGCAGAAAAGCAAGCCGCTCTATGTTGATGCATGCTGGCTTACTCACGGCTATCGGTATCGCTATCCATAACGTGCCGGAAGGGCTGGCCGTCTTTAGCAGTGGCATCACCGGTGATAGGACATTTGGCTTACTCGTGGCAGTCGCCATTGCCCTTCATAATATCCCCGAAGGGGTCAGCGTATCTGTGCCAATCTGGGAAGCTACCGGTTCACGCAAGCGGGCTTTTTGGTATTCTTTTCTCGCCGGACTTGCCGAGCCAATAGGCGCCGTTATCGGGTACGCTATTCTGTTTAATTTCCTCACCCCCACCCTGATATACTCGCTACTCGCTTTTTCTGCCGGCATCATGGTCTATATCAGCCTGGATGAACTTCTGCCCACCGCCCATCTTTACGGCAAAGAGCACCTTGTTATCATCGGCGTTATCGCCGGTATGGTTTTAATGGCCCTAAGTATATACCTGATACGCTAGGAAACCCGAATTCTCACATGATATAATCTAATCGGGAATATTTTATTTTTATTACGGGTTAGATAAAGGTCAATAGGTAGAGATAATTGTTTAAAAAAATTTTAATAGCCAACCGCGGCGAAATAGCCGTAAGGATAATAAGGACCTGCCGGGAAATGGGCATAAATACCGTCGCCGTATACTCGGAAGCCGATATTGATTCCCTGCACGTGAGACTGGCCGATGAATCCTATCCCATCGGTCCGGCGGAAACGGTACAATCCTATCTTAATGCAGAAAAAATCCTGGAAGTCGCCCGTAAATGTAAAGCCGATGCCATTCATCCAGGCTATGGTTTTCTCGCCGAAAATCCCGAATTTGTGGAAATGTGTGAACAGCAGGGCCTCACTTTTATCGGCCCGCCCAGTCAAGCCATGTATAAAGTGAAACCCAAACACGCTGCCCGGGGTCTGATGAAGCTTCTCAATATCCCGGTTGTCCCTGGGCACGACCATATTTTGCTGAACTCTACTACCGAAGGTTTTCTTCAGGTTCAAAAAGTCGCAAAAAACATTGGCTACCCCGTTATCGTTAAGCCTTCCGGCGGCGGGGGCGGTATCGGCATGACTATCGCTCATAATCCGGAAGAACTGGGTAAAGCTGTTCACTCCGTGGAAGGAAGAGGCCGCAAGGTCTTCGGCGTTTCTTCCTTCTATGTCGAGAAGTATCTCTCCAACATTAAACACATCGAATTCCAGGTACTCGCAGATAAATATGGCAATGTCATTCATCTGGGTGAACGTGATTGTTCTATTCAGCGTAGATTCCAGAAACTGATAGAAGAAGCTCCCTGTTCCATACTCTCGCCGCACCTTAGAATGAAAATGGGCGCCGCCGCCCTGGATATTGCCATGGCTATGAAATATGTCAACGCCATGACTGTTGAATTCTTTTATATCCCCAAAACACAGGAATTCTATTTCAACGAGGTGAATACGCGTTTACAGGTGGAGCACTGTGTGACGGAACTCGTCACCGATGTTGATATCGTGAAAGAACAAATCAAAATAGCCGCCGGGGAAGAGTTATCTTACACACAAGATGATATTGCCCGCAGGGGATGGGCTATCGAGTGTCGCGTTACCGCCGAGAACGTGGCGTACAACTTCCTCCCCTCCCCCGGACGGATATCTGGATTGCACCTGCCACACGGACCAGGTTTGAGGATTGACGAAGGCATCTATGAAAGTTATAACATTCCGTTCTATTACGACCCGTTGCTCTGCAAACTGATGACCTGGGGGAAGACCAGAGAAGAAGCCATCCTGCGTATGAAGAGAGCCATTAACGAGACAAGGATTGAGGGTATTGAAACCAATCTGCCGTTCCATCGTATTGTGCTGGAGAATGATGAATTTAATAGCGGCCAGTACACCACAGATTTTATTGAAAAACAGCAAATAATAAAAAAAATCCGCGAACAGGCAATAGAGACAAAGAAATAGACTTATCATCGTCCATCATTGTATAATCTAGACACCATGATGACACCGCCTGATTCTGGCGTTTTTTCGTCTAACGAAGACCTCGCCGCCGTATGTAAAAGGCTGCGTCGCGATATCGTCACCATGATCGGCAAAGCCGGCAGCGGCCACCCCGGCGGGTCTCTATCCGCCGTGGAAATTATCGTTACTTTATACTGGAAAGTCCTGCGCCATATGCCCGCTGACCCGGCCTGGAAAGACCGCGACAGGTTTATTTTAAGCAAGGGGCACGCCGCCCCCGTCCTTTACGCCGCCCTGGCGGAATGCGGCTACTTCCCCAAATCGGAACTTGGCACTTTGCGACAGCTTGATAGCCATCTCCAGGGTCACGCCGACCGTAATTCTACTCATGGAGTTGAAATGTCCTCGGGGAGTCTGGGGCAGGGTTTATCGTTTGCCGTAGGCGCAGCTCTGGCAGGGCGACTGGACAAACAATCCTGGCGCGTTTACGCCCTCTTAAGCGATGGCGAGTGCGACGAAGGACAGACCTGGGAAGCCGCAATGTCCGCCGCCATGTTCAAGGTAGATAATCTAACCGCTATCGTGGATAAAAACGGTATCCAGTTAAGCGGCTTTAACCGCGACATTATGAACCTCGACCCGCTGAATAAAAAATTCGAGGCTTTCGGTTGGCGCGTTTTAGAAATAGACGGACATAACTTGTCACAGGTTCTGGATGCCATTAAAAAAGCTCAACAGGTAAAGGGGAAACCCACCGTTATCATCGCCCGCACCGTTAAGGGCAAGGGCGTCAGCTTTATGGAAAACAACGTGGATTTTCATGGCAAAGCCCCCAATGCCGAGCAATTGGAAAAAGCCTTAAAGGAGTTAGCCTGACCGTGGCTGAAGAAATCGCACCGAGAGAAGTCTACGGCAAAACATTGGTGGAATTAGGCCGCGAAAACCCGGACATCGTGGTATTGGATGCCGACCTTTCTCCATCGACGATGACGCATTATTTCAAGAAGGAATTCCCGGAGCGTTTCTTCGAGGTCGGTATCGCCGAGCAGAACATGATAGGTATCGCTTCCGGGCTGGCGGCTAACGGCAAGATACCTTTTGCCAGCACTTTTGCGGTCTTCGCTATCGGGCGCTGCTTCGACCAGATTCGCGTATCGGTGGCGCAGGCAAAACTTAACGTTAAGATAGTGTCCACGCACAGTGGCCTGACCGTCGGCGAGGACGGCGCCTCTCACCAGGCGCTGGAAGACCTGGCGCTTATCTGCTCCCTGCCCGGCTTTACCGTTATCGTACCGGCGGATGCCGTTGAGACCGCCCAGGCTATTAAGGCGATTGCCGCGTTCAATGGACCCTGCTACGTTCGACTTGTCCGCGGCAAGCTGCCGGTAGTCCTGGATAATAATTACCGCTTTGAAATCGGCAAAGCCGCCGTAATAAGGCAGGGCAAGGATGCCACCATAATAGCTATCGGGACGATGGTAGCCCCGGCTTTAGAAGCCGCCGCTACGCTGGTTAAAGGAGGCATCGATTGCCGGGTGCTGAATATGTCCACTCTCAAGCCAATCGACGAAATCGCTATCATTAAAGCCGCCGATGAGACAGGCGCTATCGTTACCGCCGAGGAGCACCAGGAGCACGGCGGGCTGGGCAGCGCAGTCGCCAGGATAGTTGCCAAACATCACCCGGTTCCAATGGAATTTATTGCCGTCAAGGACAAATTCGGCATGTCCGGCAAACCGGCGGAACTGTTGAAAAGATATGGACTGACCTCTGAAGATATCGCGATAGCTGTGAAAGAAGCCCTGAAGAGAAAACGCTAGTTCCCACTGTCATTCCGAGGAAGCGTTAGCGACCGTGAGAATCCGCCCTGCCTTTTCCCCACATAAATGTCTCTTAGTCCAAGAAAGTAATCTTCGGTGAAGGCTTTTTCTTTATATCCACCTTGATGCCGGCTTCCTTGAATATCTCGATGAATCGCTCGTCGTTATATTTACCGAAGCTCACGAAGCGGGCAATCTTGGCATTGACCAGCATCTTGGCACAGAGCACGCAGGGCGTGTGTGTACAGTAGACAATGCTTCCCTCAAGGCTGACGCCGTGAAGCCCCGCCTGTATAATTACATTTTGCTCGGCGTGGATGGCGCGGCAAATTTCCTGCATCGTTCCTGATGTTATGCCCTGTTCGTCGCGGAGACAGCCCAATTCCAGGCAGTCTTTAGCCCCCGCCGGCGCCCCGTTATAGCCGGTGGTAAGGATATGTTTATCCCGTACAGCGATGGCGCCAACGTGATGTCGACGGCAGGTGGAACGCTCCGCCACTACTGAAGCTATTTTCAGGCAATATTCATCAAATTCAGGCCTCTTGGACAACGTCATCTTAACCTCGCAGTAATCCTTTCCACCTGCTTTTTTAAGTCACTCATCGAACCGGTATTCAGCATGGTAAAATCGGCCATGGCAATCGGGCCGCCTTTATTAAGGTTCTCGATTTCCGCGCGGTCGCGTCCTATCGATTCTTGCAGCGTTAGCGGTCTAAGTTTTCGACTGCCCAGTCTGTGATACCTGTCCTGCGGCGATGCCCATACCGCTACGACCAGGAACCTATCACCAAAGTACTCTTTAAGGTAGGTATACTCCTCCCATGAATAGAGACCATCCACCACCACATTTGAAATCTTAAGAGCGTTATCGATGCGCGGCACGCTTAATTTAGCATAAGCGGCCATGCCGTGCTCCTGCCGGATATGCTCTCGCGCCGGCCGCTCGTTCTCCTCGGTCAGGGGCAAACCTTGCACTTTGACCGCCGCATCGGTGATATCGCCGAACCTGACGACGGTATAACCCCTATCGTTAAAGAGCCTTGCTACCTCTGATTTGCCGGAGCCGGTCATGCCGACAATCGCAACAACCTTCATACCGTCCATTATAAGCGGTTCGCCCTAAAAATGACAACGTTATGGACAGCCTGTGCTATACTTTATGATAAGGTTAAGACAATGGGAAATATTAACCTGGAAAAACAGCTAAGCGAGCAGCTTGCCGCCGATATCATCGACTTTATCAAGAAAGCAGGTGACTTTGCCGAGAAGCGGCAGCAGCGCTTGTACCTCGTCGGCGGGGTGGTGCGCGACCTGCTACTTGAGCGCCGCAACACCGACCTGGATATGGTGGTCGAGGGGGACGCTATCAAGCTGGCGCAGGAAATAGCCTCCTCGAAAAAAGCTGAAGTGACCGCCCATCCCCACTTCGTTACAGCCAATCTGAAGTGGGCTAACCGCAGCGCCGACTTTGTTTCCGCCCGCGCTGAAACCTATGCCCGACCTGGCGCGTTGCCCACTGTAAGACCGGGCGCTATCCGCGATGACCTGGCGCGGCGTGATTTTACGATTAACGCCATGGCTATCGAGCTTAATACTCGTCATTATGGGGAGCTTATCGACCCCTACGGTGGGCGGCAGGACCTGGATAAAAAGCTTATCCGCGTCCTCCACGAGAAAAGCTTTAGTGACGATGCCACCCGCATCTGGCGGGCAATCCGCTACGAACAGCGGTTGGGATTCAAAATAGAACCGGCAACGCTGCTGCTTATCAACCGGGACATAAACATGTTGAAAACTATCAGCGGCGACCGCATCCGCCATGAACTTGAGCTTATCTTGAAAGAAGAAATGCCGGAGAAGGCATTATTGCGCGCCGCTGAACTGGGTGTGCTCGCAAAACTACACCCCGCCTTACGGGCGGACAGCTGGCTGGCGGAAACACTCGCCACGGCGCGTGAGCGCGGCCTGCCCGATATCACGAAGTTTCAGCTTTGCCTTTCATTACTGTGTTATCGGTTGGATGTTAATGAACTGGAACAATTAACAAACTACTTGCGACTGCCTAAAGTGACTGCGCGGGTTTTACAGGATACATTAGCGATTAAGGCTAGATTAAAAGAGCTGGCAGTGCCTGGGCTGGCGCCAAGTGTTATCTATAACCTGCTGCACGGCTACAGTCTGGCGGCTTATATCGCCAATTCTATCGGCGCCGATTCGGAGACTGCCGCGGAGCACATGGAGCTTTTCCTGAACGTTCTGCGACACGTTAACCCCGTCCTTTCCGGCGAGGACCTGGAGCAATTAGGCGTGCCAAGAGGTCCCAGGATTAAAGAGGTCTTGCAGAAGCTACGCGAAGCGCGACTAGACGGGAAGGTGGACAGTAAAGATGGCGAGGAGGAGATAGTGAGGGGGTGGAGGCGGAGAATCAAAAATGCTAATTGATGATAAATGGGCATCACCACAAGATTTTGCTACACTTTTCCAATATTTCTGGTATCGTGATTTCCCCATAGACCAGAAAGCTATTGGGGCGCATAGAGCGGATTGGACGATACATATCGGAATTGTTGTGCGAAACATAGCTGACCTCATGGGGCTTTTCACCAGATTTGAAAGCGGAGGTAGAACTGACGCTATTTTACGTAGCAAGACAGGAAACGAGATTGCAATAGAATGGGAGTGGAAGGATACATGGCCAGCTGAATTAAGAAAATTGCATAGTCGTGAAATAAAACCAGACGAACAACCCTTAAAATACTCTGTGTTAATTACTTACACCGACGCTCAAGAAATTGAAAGTTTCTGTAATAAAGTGACGGAAAACTGGCAAAAATCACGATGGCAGCTTTTAGTCATTTTAATCACTGTACGTAGGGTTTCTAAAAAAGAGATAACCACACGCAGAGAATTTAAAGACTTAAAGATGTTACTTTTTAACAAAAACGGACACAAGGAATGGGAACGCACCATGCCAGCTCTTCCCTGGAACGTACGTGATACACGCTGGTCTATTGAACACATAGGTAAATGGAATCAGAAAAATAACACTCAATAAGACCAACTTTGAAAATACATATCCCTCCAATCCTCCTCCCCCTTGTCATTGCGAGCCCTCACGCTTCGCTCAGGATAAACTCCGCGCGGCAATCTCTTATATTATAGTCTAACCATTCCGATGCAAATCGGAATCCAGTTACATCGGATTAGCTGTTTGATAGTATTTCATCATACAGGTCTCGCCATAAGGGATTAACTCCTTCTATCAGTTCCAGCTTCCATTCTCTTTTCCATTCTTTTATCTGTTTTTCCCTTTGAAGCGCCGCATCGAAGTCATCGCATTGTTCAAAATACACCAAGGTATGAACGCCATATTTCTTAGTAAATCCTTTGACAAAGTCATTTTTATGCTCATACACTCGGCGTAACAAGTCGTTAGTAACACCGGTGTAAAGAGTACCATTCCGTTTACTAGCTAATATATAAACAAAATACTCACTCATTCTAAATAACTGGACACCGACTTTCGTCGGTGTGGTTTTCTAACTCCCACCTCGAAGTTTATTTATGAATCCCCCTAAATTAAGTTCTAAACTCTAAACTTATAGTTCCTTTTTCAATACCTCATAAAATTCGTCTCTAGCAAACTTTTCTACCCAGGGCTCATGGCCGCATTTCTCAAGCAATATAAACTTGAAATCCTTTAATACATGAGTAAGTGGCACTTTCACTCCCTCGGCAAGATGGGGGTCGTAATCGCCATGGATAGCCACCACCGGACATTTTATTTGCCTGCCCATCTTTAAAATCTCCCCGCTGATTCTCAACTCTATAGCCTCCGCCCAGACCTTTCGGTTGATTTCTTCACTGACTTTCAGGTTTTTTATCCCTTCACCTTTTTGCAGTAGCGGGGAATACGCGTCCGCCTTAGCAAATAAATCGCCGAGGCGCGCCATCGGTCTATCTTTATCCGGGGAGGCGGGGTTGTTAATGATTTCTATCAGGTCGATGGCTTCTATTCTATCCTTTTCGGAGAGTCGATTCAGCCTATCGGGCACGATGTTCGCGGCGTATTTCTCCTCAAAGGGTCCGCTTCCGACCATGATTAGCTTTTTCACCAGCGATGGATAGCGCGCGGCAACAACAAAGCTTAAAAATGCCCCCCACGAATGCCCTATTAAGACTACGGGGATGTTGCCGTGCTCTTCTAACACATAACGCAATTCCTGAATCTGCCCTTCAAGAGAGTCTTTCGTTTGCAGCGGTTCGAGGATGCCCGTGATTTTAGACAGTTCCCTGGCAACAGGCGCGATAGAGCCGGGCGCCCCGGGGCCGCCGTGCACCACAGCAACACTATAAGGCTTTTCGCCCCATGTCCTGAAGTTTTTCATAGAGTTTTTGCCAGAAAAGCCTTCATTCTCTGACTTATGCATTTATTATAGATGTCTTCAGCGCGGGCGTTGTCCTGGAATATGGTGAACAAGGCAGGTCCCGACCCCGCGAGGTGAACACGCAAAGCCCCCATTTTCATAAGGTGTTCAATGTAAATCCGGCGGATATTAAAGTCCGCGAAAGCGATATTTTCAAAGGTATTGAACAGCATGGCCGGTTTAAACGGTTTCCCTTGGCGTAAAGCGTCCACCACTTTAGCGGTAATATCCCCGTCTGTGAAGTGGGCCGGTTTCAGGCTGGCGTACATTCTGCCGGTCTTGCCTGTTTCTACCGGGAGTTCCGGGGTTACCAGCACCAGCCACATCGGCGCTATGGGTGGCAGCGGCGTTATTTTTTCTCCTTTACCTGTCGCCAGCGCCGTGCCGCCATGCAGAAAGAAAGCCACATCCGACCCCAATTTTGCCGCCAGTCCCGCCAGCTTTGCGTCGGTAAGACCCAGTCCCCATAAATCATTAAGTCCCTTTAATAAAGCGGCGGCATCGCTGCTATCGCCGCCCAAGCCGGACATGAGCGGTATTCGCTTTTCAATCTTTATCTCCGCCCCTTGTTTACAGTCAGTACTTTCCTGGAGTAAAGCTACCGTCTTACTCACGAGGCTTTTCTCCGCCGTCCACCCCTCCATATCGCATTGGAAGTTAACGCCTCTCCCAGCTTGAACATACAGCGTGTCATACAGGTCTATCGTCTGGAGGATGCTGCGGATTTCATGAAAGCCATCAGGAAGCTTTCTCAATACTTCCAGAGTAATGTTTATCTTGGCGGGGGCTTGTAGCGTAAGCACATTATTTCACCATCAGGCAATACTCTTTAAAGAGCGACGCCCATTCCTCCAGCGTAAAGGTTTCCGCCCGGCGTTGCTGGTCGATGCCCGTTTTTTGCAGCAACACTTGTATCTCCGCCTTAGGCAGTCCGAGTCCCTTAGTAAGCGAATTAATAACCTGCTTGCGGGCAGCGGTAAAGCCGGCGCGCACCAGCTTAAAAAATCCGTCAACATCAGTAACAGCAACGGGAGGCTTTTTATAAACATCAACCTTCACGATGGCAGAGTCCACCTCCGGAGGGGGGAAAAAGGAGGAGGCGGGAACGTCCGTCACGATACTTGGCTTGCCGTAAAACTGCACGGCGATACTTAAGAGACTGCGCTGTCCCGCCTCCGCCGTGATGACTTCGGCGACCTCTTTTTGCACCATGAGCACCATTATTTCCGGCTTGACTTTAGCCTCTAAAAAATGGCGGAGGACAGGCGAGGTGATATAGTAAGGCAGATTGGCGACCACTTTATAGGAACGCAGCTGGGGCGGGAAATGGGGGGTTCCTCCCTTCAACAACTTTGCAGGGTCGGCGCCGAGGACGTCCTCGTTAAGAATAACGACGTTTTCCGTCGGCAGAGTCTCTCTTAGAATCGCCGCCAGTCTATTATCCAGCTCGATGGCGATAACCCAGCCCGCCCGCTTCGCCAGTTCCGCGGTCATTAGCCCCAGCCCGGGCCCCACCTCGATTACGGTATCTTCTGGCGTAAGAGCAGCAGCATCCAGGATTTTCTCCAATACGGCGTCATCCACGAGGAAATGCTGCCCCAGTCCCTTTTTCGCCCTGATATCGTACTTGCGGAGCAGCTTTTTCGTCGTCGTTAGCAGAGAAGCAGAATCGGTTTTACCCATAATACATAGAGGCCGTGCACCTGCCCTCGACTTTGCCTAACGGCTTGCCCAGGCCAGCCGGCTCCAGCCAGGCTTACCTGCGGCACCCAGATATAACTATTTACCGCTGCTTCCTTTCGGACCTGACGGGGTTCATAGCGCTCTGCCGCGCAGGACCCAGCCTTCAACGCCACTTAACACAGGCAGTCCCACCAGACAAAAGCCTCAAACAGGAATTCGACCCTGCTATAGCGGATTTCAGGTACAGGGCACCGCTGGCTCCCC
>CAYGVP010000030.1:4067-11507 GCA_964353385.1 uncultured Dehalococcoidaceae bacterium | reverse complement strand
ATCTCTTTAAGCAGCTTTAAAGTCTCCGCGGCTTCCGCTGCGTCTATAATGCTGATAGCATAACCGGTATGCAGCAGGACATAATCGCCCACTTTAGCCTCCGGGGTAAGCTGCAGGCTGATATCCCGCGTCACGCCCTCGATGTCCGCTACAGCCTGCTGTCCTTTAATCGATTTTATCAATGCCGGTATGGCTAAACACATGGTACGCTCCTTTAGCGTAATAACCAATAACCAAGGCCTGTCTTGAGCAAAGCCGAGAGAAACAAATTCCAAACATTTGGTTATTGTATCTTGTTTCTTGTATCTTACCCTTTCCTTTTCATCCTAGGGTTGATTTCCCAGCCGATTTTAAAAGCGTCGGCAAAAGCTTCGCCAACGGCGTAATATTTCCCGGGCTCGAAGATAAAAGGCTTTACCTTTTCTATATCCGGACTCCCGTTCGTGAGGCATTCCTCCGAGATATAAGTTTCCGCCACCCTGCCGACGACGAGGTGATGGCTCCCCAGATTAAGGATATGCGAAACCTCGCATTCCATGTTGATGGGGCATTGCTCAATAAGCGGTGCGGTCTTAAGGTTGCCGTAAAAGACCTTGAATTTACAGTCCTTGACCTTGTCCGTGTCCGCGCCGGAGACCAGCCCGCAGTAATCTGTCTCTTTAACGAGGTCGGCGGAAGGGATGTTAACCGAGAATGTACGATTCTGGTAAATGCTCTTCAGGCTGTAGCGGTGGGACTGTAAAGCGATAGTCACGGAGGCGGGATTGCTGGCGGCTACGCCTGTCCAGGCTACCGCGGCAAAGTCCGGTTTACCATCAATATTTGCTCCTACAAGGACAGCCGGGTGAGGCCATACCATTGGCTGGGGGCCGAGTTTCTTTTTACTCATGGTTTTTACTCCTTTACCCTGAGTTTACCGAAGGGTCATTTGCGTTGGCAATCACCACCTGCCCTAGGGAAATACCGCCGTCGTTACAGGGCACCTGACGGTGAGTATATACCTCAAAGCCTTGCGACTCAAGCAAAGGCACGGTTTTTCTTAAAAGCAGCCGATTCTGAAAGACTCCGCCGCTTAAAGCCGCCCGCTTGATGCCGGTTTTTTCGGCAATCTTCCGGCAGGTCTCCAGTATCATCTGGGCGATAGTATTATGGAAACGCGCGGCGATAGCTGCTTTAGGGACCCTCTCACTTAAGTCTTTAATGACAGCCGTGAATAAATCATGGATTTTTATAATACTGATGTTATCTTCCTTCTTAAAAGAAAAAGGATAAAGACCGGTTTCATCAGACGCTTCATAAGCCAGCATCTCCAGGTCTATAGCAGCCTGGGCTTCATATTGAATAATGCCTCTAACGCCGCTAAGTGCCGCCACTGCATCGAAGAGTCGTCCCATGCTTGATGTCAGCGGCGCGTTAAAGCTTTTTTCAATCTGGTTCTTGATAATTGCTATTTCCTTTTTATCAACTTGCTTTAGCAGGGGCAGTTTTTCGTCTAAATCAATCCCTAACGCCAGCAAATAACCGAGCGCGGTGCGATAGGGTTTCTTTATTGCTAAAGCGCCTCCAGGCAATGGGAGATACTCCAGATGCGCCAATCGCTCGAATTTTGTATAGTCCGCCACTAAAAATTCTCCGCCCCAGATATTACCGTCCGTGCCGTAGCCGGTGCCGTCCAGAGACACCCCGATAACCGGCCCCTTGACGCCGTTATCCGCCAGGCAGCTTGCGATGTGGGCGTGGTGGTGCTGGACGGGGAAAAGCCTCACCTTTTCCTTTCCCCCCAGCTCTTTAGCGTACTTGGTGGGCAGATACTCCGGGTGCATATCGTGAGCGATAATTTCCGGCTCGATGCGGAATAACTTTTTATAAAGTGAAATCGTGTTGGCATAATGTTCGAGTGTCTCCATATTTTCCATGTCGCCGATGTGCTGGCTGACGAAAGCGTAGTTGTCCCGCGTTAAACAAAAGGTATTTTTTTCCTCCGACCCGCACCCTAGTATCTGCTTGCTTTCAAAAGGGAGGTGTATAGGATAGGGGGCATAGCCCCTGGCGCGGCGGGCGAAGCGGGGAACTCCTTGCCCTACAATCATCACGCTGTCGTCATAGCGGGCGTAAATGTCCCGGTTATGCATTAGGAAGTAGTCAGCGATGTTTTTAAGCCTTCTTAAAGCCTCATCGTTCTCGCTAGCGATTGGCTCCTCGCTTATGTTGCCGGAGGTCATCACCAGTGGCAAGCCTACCTCTTTCAGCAAAAGATGGTGGAGAGGTGTATAAGGGAGCATCACGCCGAGGTATTTCAAATTTGGTGCTACAGCTTTAGAAATATCAGATTCGGTTTTCCATTTCAATAAAACAATAGGACTGCCGGCGGAAGTTAATAGTTTTTCTTCTTCCTTATTGACTTCGCAGTGCCGTTTAACTTCCTCAAGGCTGGCGACCATTACCGCCAGGGGCTTGGCGGGGCGGCTCTTACGCCGCCGTAAAAGATTGACGGTTTCCTCGCTGGTAGCGTCGCAGGCTAAAAGAAAGCCCCCCAATCCCTTTATAGCTAAAATTTTGCCGTTTTTTAAAAGTTCGCTGGTCTTTTTGATAATATCGTCGCAGGCTAAAGAGTTACCTTTTGCGTCGGTAAGCTCAAGTCGCGGCCCGCATGCCGGGCAGGCGTTAGGCTGGGCATGAAAGCGGCGGTTAAGAGGGTCGTCATATTCCTTGCGGCATTCGAGGCACATATGGAAGCTTTTCATCGTGGTATTGGGTCGGTCGTAGGGGATATCGTCAATAATCGTAAAGCGGGGGCCACAGTTGGTGCAGTTGGTAAACGGATAGCGATATCGCCGGTCGGTAGGGCTAAAGATTTCCCCGAGGCAATCGGGGCAGGTGGCAATATCCGGGGAGACAAGCTGGTATTTGCCTGCCTCGGAAACGCTTTCACGGATTTCAAACTTGTCGTAATTTTTTGGCGCGCCCGCCGTAACTTTAATGTCCTCAATATGAGATTGGGGTGGCGCCTGCTCACGCAGTCCGCTGATAAATCCCTCGATGTCTTTAGCTTCCCCCTCCACCTCGATTTTCACGTCCTCCGAGGTGTTGCGCACCCAGCCCCGTAGATTGTGTCGGGTGGCCAGCTGGTAGACAAATGGTCTAAAGCCCACCCCCTGCACCACCCCGCGGACGCTGATGCGGGAAAGACTGATAACATCTGGTTTTGTCATTTCTTAACTGCCTAAACCTGGTCTTTCCCCCTTTGAAAAAGAGGTTCACCCTGAAGGCTCACCCTGAAGGGATTAAGGGGGATTTTGCTAACCCTTTTTCTTGCCTTTTAGTACGCCTTCTAGCCAGTCGAACCAGGCTTTCATCCCCACCCCCGTTTTGCACGAGACCGGGTAAATAATAACATCAGGGTTCAGTCCTGTGACCACTTTTCTGAATGCCTTTTCGTTAAAGTCGAGGTATGGCTGAAGGTCGGTTTTATTTAGTATCACCACGTCGGTGTCGGCGAACATGGCGGGATACTTATAGGGCTTATCATCGCCTTCCGGCAGGCTGGCAATCATCAGCTTTATATCCTCGCCCAGCAGATAGTTGTTCGGGCAGATGAGGTTGCCGACGTTTTCAATAAAGAGTAATTCTACTTTTTCTAAAGGCAGGTTATCCAGGCCTTTTTCCACCATAAAAGCGTCGAGGTGACAGCCGCCGGCAGTATTTATCTGCACTACAGGAATCCCCACGGCGTTAACTTTATCGGCATCGACGCTGGAGGCTACGTCCCCTTCGATAACGGCGATTTTGTGTTTCTTGCTCATATTATTTATGGTACGTAAAATGAAGCTGGTCTTGCCGGCCCCTGGCGACGACATGATATTTATCGTTAAAATACCATGCCCGGCCAATCGTTTTTTATTTTCTGCGGCTTTAGCATCGTTTGTCCCGAGGATTTTCTCGCCTACCTTAATTACTTTTACCGCCATCTATTCCACCTCGATACTTTCCATATAGCATTCCCGACCGGACACTATCTCGGCGCTTGTTTCATGGCATTTTGGACATGCCCACTCATGGTTGACCGGCGTAAAAACTGTCTGGCATCTCCGACAGCGTATTTGCGTTGGTTTAGTTTCAAAATTCAGCGCGGCGCCTTCCGCTATAGTGTTCTTGCTGATAGCGTCGAAGTAAAATTGAACGCAATCACTCACCACGCCGGACAGCTCACCCACCACCAAGTTAATGCGGGTAATCTTGCCGGCTTTAGCTTCCCCGGCTTTTTCCAGCGCTAACGCTAGCATGCTTTCCGTGATGCTGGCTTCGTGCATATGTTTTCAAGTTAATTATAAAGGAGTGTGAGGAGAGGGGCAAATGGAGGAATTTAGTGCCTATTACATTTGGTTTTTGTGTCTTAGCCTCTATCTCCTCTCTGTATTTACTCTTGTGTTGGTGAAAGGGAATAGCTTGCGGAGAGGGGCGTTAGCCCCTCTCTACTCAACCTCCCCCTCTCAAACAAATGGAGAACAGGGCATTATGGTAACACAGTTTGAGAGGGGGTTCACCCTGAAGGGATAAAGGGGGTGAGAATCTTCAGACAGGTAAATAATACTCGTTTTTTCCCTGCCTTTGAATTTACTTCCCCGCTATATTATGTTATAATTGCCTCGTAAATTAATAATTAAGATAAAGGCTTAAGAGGTACAACTTGGATAAGACTAGGAAGACGGAAATTATCACCGGCTATCAAGCCAAGGAGGGCGATACTGGCTCCACCGAGGTTCAAATCGCCCTGCTTACCGAGAGAATCACTCAACTGACCACCCACATGGCGGCCAATCGCAAGGACTTTCATACCCAGCGGGGCTTAATCAATCTTGTCTCGCAGCGGCGGAGGCTTTTGGCGTATCTAAGTCGGGAAGATATCGACCGGTATAATAAACTCATTAAAAAACTGGGATTACGCAAGTAAAGCCTTTAGCTTAGAGGGAGTATTGCATTGGCACCACAATCTGTTAGTTCCACTATTGCCGGACGTGACCTTACTATTGAGACGGGCAAAGTCGCCCAGCAGGCTAACGCCGCAGTCACTATCCGCTACGGAGACACCGTAGTATTAGTCACCGTGTGTTTCAACAAAGAGCCGAGAGAAGGGGTTAACTTTCTGCCCCTCACTATCGACTACGAAGAGCGTCTTTACGCCGCTGGTAAAATACCCGGGGGCTTTATCCGCCGGGAAGGGCGCCCCAGCGAGGCGGCTATCCTTGCCTGCCGCATGACCGACCGTCCTATACGCCCGCTCTTGCCCAAGAGCTGGCACAGCGAAATACAGATCGTTACCACTGTGCTTTCCGCCGACCATGAGAACGACCCGGATATGCTTTCGGTCATCGGTTCCTCGGCGGTTTTGGCGCTATCGGAAATACCCTTTGAAGGCCCAATCGGCGCGGTCAATGTCGGCTATATCAACGGCGAGTTGGTTTTAAATCCTAAAATGGCGCAGTATGATGAAAGCCAGCTCGACCTTATTGTCGTCAGCACTAAAGATAAGGTCATTATGGTAGAGGCGGGCGCTAAAGAAATTTCCGAAGATATTGTGCTTAAAGCCGTAAAATTTGCCCATGAAGCTAACCAGGATATTATTAAACTTCAGGAAGAGCTCCGGAAAGTCGCCGGCAAGCCTAAGCTGCCGGTCCCGGAAGAAAAAGCGAATACTGAAGCTATCGCGGCGCTGTTCAAAATCGTTGACGAAAAGCTGGAGCAGGTTCTCGCCCAGACCGATAAAAACGTTCGCGAACAGATGCTGGATGTGCTTATCAAAGACCTGAAGGAAAATGTAGCTGAAGGCCTTACGGAAGATGATATTAACGTCACCATCGATGCTAGGGTCAAAGCGGCGGTAAGGGCAGACGTGCTGGGAAAAGGCAAGCGCATCAGCGGTCGCTCCCTTATGGAAATCCGACCGATAACGTGTGAAGTGGGGCTGTTGCCCCGCACTCATGGCTCCGGCATGTTTACGCGCGGTCAGACCCAGGTGCTCTCTATCACCACCCTGGGCTCCACCCGCAAGGAGCAGATGCTGGACGGGCTCGGTCTGGAAGAAAGCAAGCGTTTCATCCATCACTATAATTTCCCCGGTTACTCTACCGGTGAGGTCAGGCGTGTAGGTTCGCCGGGACGGCGCGAGATAGGGCATGGCGCCCTCGCCGAACGCGCTTTGGTACCTGTTTTGCCTATCGACGAAGAATTCCCCTACACTATCCGGCTCGTTTCGGAAGTTTTAAGTTCCAGCGGCAGCACATCGATGGCCAGTGTTTGCGCAGGGAGTCTTTCACTGATGGATGCTGGTGTGCCGGTCAAGAAAGCCGTGGCCGGCGTTGCTATGGGGCTGGTTACCGGAGACGACGGCAAGTTTGCTGTACTTACCGATATCGAGGGTATTGAAGATTTTAACGGGGATATGGATTTTAAAATAGCCGGCACCGGGGACGGCATTACGGCTATTCAAATGGATACCAAACTTCAGGGTATCTCCTTGGAGATTGTGGAAAAGACACTGTTCCAGGGCAAAGATGCGCGGATGTTTATCCTGGATAAAATGAATGAAGCTATTAATGCCAGCCGGCCTGACGTTAGCCGATACGCGCCGCGCATGACGAAAATGAAGATAGACCCGGCGAAAATCGGGGCGGTCATCGGCACCGGCGGCAAGACTATCCGTTCCATTATCGAATCCACCAAGACAACCATTGATGTCAGCGATGACGGCACGGTGGTTATCGGCTCACCGGACATGGAAGCCACGCAAAAAGCTATCAGCATCATCGAAGGCTTGACGCGTGAAGCGAAAATCGGCGATATATATACCGGTAAAGTAAGCCGCATCCTGAACTTTGGCGCCATGGTGGAAATCCTCCCCGGCAAAGAAGGATTAGTTCATATCAGCGAGCTGGCTGACCGCCGCCTGGACAGGGTTGAAGACGAAGTTAAAATCGGCGATGAGGTAACGGTCAAGGTAATCAGTATCGATGATATGGGTAGAGTGAATCTCTCCCGGCGCGCGCTGTTCGAGAAAAATTCTTCAGATTCTGAAGCTGCTGGAGACGCGGCACCGTCGGCGGACTACCCGTTCCGCAAGAGTGGTCCGGGCAGCTCCGGCGGCTCTTCCGGCTTCCGCGGCAAACCCCGCTATTCCAGCGACCGCCCATCAAGACCTAGCCGTGGACCTTCGAAGCCTCCTTTCAAGCGAGACTGATTTTTCCCCCCCCCCCGATTTTTAGTGAGGTGAACTGCTATGTCACAGATTAAGGTATTAGTCCACGGAGCGGCCGGCAGGGTGGGGCAGGAGGTCGTTAAAGCCGTTTCCCAGGAAAAGGATATGAAGCTGGTTGGCGCGGTCGACCTGAAGGTATCCGGCGATTCGCTTGTTTTAGCCGATGGTTCCGGCAGTGTGCCTTTCTC
>CAYGVP010000030.1:0-4057 GCA_964353385.1 uncultured Dehalococcoidaceae bacterium | reverse complement strand
TGCCGCTATGCTTGCTAGCTGCAAGCCGGACGTGGCGGTGGACTTTACCATCGCTAAAGCGTCTATGCCGGCAGTGAGAATAGCCGCGAAGCGTGGTGTTAACTTGGTCATTGGCACTACCGGTTTTACCGCGCAGGAACTGCAGGAAATGCAAAAACTTGCCGAAGCCAATGAGATTGGCATTGTAGCGGCGCCTAATTTTGCCCTTGGGGCGGTGCTGATGATTCACCTGGCGAAAATAGCCGGTAAATTCATCGACCATGCGGAAATCATCGAACTGCACCATGATAAAAAACTCGATGCCCCATCAGGCACGTCTCTATTGACCGCCCGCGCTATGGCGGAAGCCCGGGGCAAGCCTTTTTTGCCCCCCTCCGCCGGAGAACCCACGCCGAGTCGCGGGCAAGCCGTTGAGGGCATCAATATCCACAGCGTGCGGATGCCGGGTCTCATGGCGCATCAGGAGGTTATCTTCGGCACGGCAGGGCAGACTTTAAGCATCCGGCACGATACCATCAACCGGGAATGCTATATGCCCGGTGTTTTGCTCGCTATCAGGGCGGTTGTAAAGCAAAAAGGTTTTATTTACGGTCTGGATAAATTACTGGGTTTATGATAAAAAAGGCAGCGTGAAATAACTCAAGGAGATAGAACCATGAAGAAGCTGGGACGATGTTTAACCGCTATGGTTACTCCGTTCAAAGATAACGGCGAAGTTGATTACGAACAGACCAAGAAGCTGGCTAAAGCTTTACTTAATTCCGGGAACGATGGTCTGGTACTCGCGGCAACCACCGGCGAGGCGCCCACGCTTTCCTGGGATGAAGAGATGCGCATCTTTAGCGAGGTAAAGTCAGCGGTCGGCAATGGGCCTACTCTGATAGCTTACACGGGCAGCAACAGCACTAAAGAGGCTGTAGAAAACACCGAGAAAGCGGAGAAAATCGGCGTGGATGCCTGCCTTTCGGTTGTCCCTTATTATAATAAACCCAACCAGGAGGGCATTTATCAGCATTTCAAGGCTATCGCTGCCAGCACCAGCCTGCCGATTATCATGTATAACATTCCCGGGCGCGTGATTGTCAATATGACGCCGGACACTATTATCCGGCTAAGCCAGATAAAAAACATCGTCGGCGTTAAGGAAGCTAATGGAGATATGGGTCATGTAGCGCAGGTTATTAGTGGTGCGGCTAAAGTCAGGAACGATTTTTATATCTGGAGCGGCAACGATAACGATACTTTCCTCATCATGGCGCTGGGCGGCTACGGCGTTATCGGCGTTACCACGCACCTTACCGGAAAGCAATACAAGAAAATGATTGACCTTATTCTTGCCGATAAGATTCAGGAAGCGGCGGCCATCCATCGCAAGCTGGTGCCGCTGGTCAACGCCATGTTTTCCATACCCAGCCCCGCCCCTATAAAGTTTGCCCTCAATTATCTCGGCTTCAAAGTGGGAAATCCCCGTTTACCCCTCGTCCCTCCGACGGAAAAGGAAGCCGAAAAAATCATCGCCGAACTCAAAAACCACACCATAGATTTGAAGGCGTAGGGAACAAGTTTGAAAAAAGCTAGAACTTAGAAATTATTTATATATAAGAGGGGCTTCAAGCCCCTCTTTTTTATT
Source organism: uncultured Dehalococcoidaceae bacterium (assembly GCA_964353385.1). Taxonomy (GTDB): domain Bacteria; phylum Chloroflexota; class Dehalococcoidia; order Dehalococcoidales; family RBG-16-60-22; genus RBG-13-51-18. The sequence goes on along the minus strand of CAYGVP010000030.1, from coordinate 2,427 downwards.
CTACCGTAGATTCTTTGCCGTAGAACCGCTCTTTCCAGGTCACGCCGGCGCCCACTAACCACTTTACCAGGGAGTAAAGAACATTTACTAGATAGAATGATAATCCAATCGGGTGGAAATATACTGATATGCCCGGCTCGCGGAAGCGGTTGTCCACCAGCCAGCGCATGAATAGCATGATAACAATCTGTGATACCACTATACCGCGCCATAAAAGGGGTTCCGGAGCCATAAAAAATCCGTTCCAGAGCCAGAAAAAAGGCGCCATATATAGAAAATAAGCCACCACTACCAGAGCTGCCAGACCAAAAGGAGCCATCGCGGCAATCGAATATATGGACTTGCCCAGGCCATGCCACATCGCCCCGATATCCCGGTACATGTGACAGGAGGCAACGGTGGAAAGGTCGACCGCGATATGCCGGCCGCCTTTGCGTGAAACCTCGATTCCCATCCACACATCTTCAACGATTTTTGACCTTACTGCCTCATGCCCGCCGATGCGCCAGTACTCGTCTTTGGAAAAGAAAAAGAACTGGCCGATGGCCATGGACGGCTTCGGTATTTTGGAGCGGTGCAGCCACCAGAGAGGCAGCCAGCCCAGCAGGATGAAATAGAATACCGGCATTATCACCTTCTGGGCAAAAGAGGTCGCCAGCTGCCGCGGGAAACCGGAAAGCAGCGAAGTCTTGAGTTCCATCGCCAGGGCAAGCACGCTGCGCAACATGTGAGGTTCGTGAATAGTGTCGGCGTCAGCGAATAGAAGCCAATCGCCCTTGGCTTTCTTGGCAAGCTGGTAGCAGGCAAAACACTTGCCTGCCCATTCGTCCGGCAGAGGGTCGCCGAAGTACAGGTTGATTCGGTCGTCTCGGGATGCCATCTCATTAACGATGGCGGCAGTGCTGTCCGTAGAATTATCATCGAGCGCCAGTATCTCAAAGTTGGGATAGTCCTGTTGCTGGAGTGATTCCAGGCAGGTTCGGATATTTTCCTCTTCGTTCCTGGCGGGGACGAGTACGGAGATAAGAGGCGCAGGCTGGGGGACTTTGCTATTGGGGTCAGGTGTACGTAGACTTCTCAAATTGAGAATAAGATTTATCAGGAAAATGATTAAAATCCCTGCGATGATTATCTGGTATACCATTACTTTATCCTTACTGGATGGTCGAATTAGTTGTGCTGGACTCGGTGGAACAGGTTAGCCCGGAAGCTGGGTAAAGTGTGGAGTTCCTCAAAATGCTTGATAATCAGTATTATCAGCAGGCACAGCATCAACAACGGCTCCCAGGAGTTGCCTTTGACGATGGCCAGATAAATCAGTGTGCTGGTAGCGCCGATGATAATTTTCCAAGCATCGATTTTCACAAAAATAAAGCACAGCAACATGCTGATAATGAAGATTACTAAAACATCGTATTTAGGCAGTAGCCCTAACATTACCCCGAAGGTCACGGCGATGGCTTTGCCGCCGTGCCAGTGCAGGAATGGCGAAAATGCGTGCCCCAGTACTGCGCAGACGGCTATAATCACTATGGAAATTTCGGAAAGCCCGAAAACTGTATGGGCTAGCAAAACAAAAGGCACTCCCTTGGCTACATCTAGGACTACTGCTAGAAGGCCCAGCATAATACTGCCCGCCCGGAACACATTAACCGACCCGGGGTTGCCGTCTCCGTAATTCGTTATATCCTTCTTCAGTAGCAGACGCCCGATAATCACGGAAAAAGGAACGGCGCCGAGAATAAAAGCCGCTATTGCCAGCCAGGCGGTATATAATGCTTCCATTATTTTGCCTCTCTGACGGAAGGTGATACCTAGTTGGTCTTGGTATAAGATAAACCAAAACTACCCCAATAGTCAAGCTTTTTCGGATGTATTTTTTCGGCACAGCAATATTATACGGATAATAAATAAAGTGATTGCGCCTATTATCCCGTAGATGATAGCCATCGGTGTAACAAGTACCAGGATATTTTTGATAATCGCGTGAAATATTTCCAGTCCCTGACTCTGTAAAGCGCTCGCGCCCCCTATTTTCTCAACCAGGGGATAGACAACCACTTCATGCAGAAAAGACAGAAAAATCGATAGTACGAACGCCCCGACGATAAGGAGGAGGAAATGCCATTCCTTGCGCCAGCGGCGGGTTATCTCCGTTAATAATATGATAACGCCCAGCCAGCCCACCAGAACCCCGCGGTCGCTATCGATGCCGATGATGCTGGCGATTATCATTAGTATAATAAAAATTCCAACTAATACGTAGGACAAAACAGGGATCCGTTTCAATGTCGTTAAAAGTCTTTTCATTTCACGAATCGTTATATTGAATATTTATACTTATTCTATCCTAATACCTGCGATTTTTTTTAGCAAGGACAGCTTAAAGCCTGCTGTCCGCTTAACTGGCGGGACGAGTGAAAATGG
>CAYGVP010000029.1:0-11595 GCA_964353385.1 uncultured Dehalococcoidaceae bacterium | reverse complement strand
TGGGCTACGATTTCCCGGATGAAAGCGCAGGCTTTATCCAGCATAACAGCAGTCTTTTCCAGGTCGATAATATGGATGCCGTTGCGCTTGGTGAAGATGTAGTTTTTCATCCGCGGGTGCCAACGACCCGTCTGGTGTCCGAAGTGCGCTCCTGCTTCAAGGAGCTGTTTGATGGTTGCAGAATCTGGCAATTTAGTGAACCTCCCATAGTATATTAATCATAAGAATCAGGAGATACAAGTCTTTGAAAAGTATATCACAAACTAGGCACGAGAGCAACAGCTTAGTGATTATTGTAGTCGTAGAAAGAGACATTTAATTAATCTTTGACAGATGTATATCATCGCGATAATATAGAAGCGGCAAAAAAGGAGAATCAAGCCATGACAGACATAAGAGAAAGAATTGAGAAACTGTCAAAGTTATTGTATGAATCAAGGTATATTGTAATATTCACGGGCGCTGGCATCAGCACGGAGTCCGGTCTGCGCGATTTCCGCGGGCCTGACGGGCTATGGACGCGGCGCGATAAAGGGCTGTCGACGCCCCGGCAGGACTTCACCGGCGCCGAACCTAACAGCGGCCACTACGCCATTCTAGAACTGCAAAGGCTGGGCATGATGGCATTCCTTATTTCCCAGAACGTAGACAACCTGCACTTAATATCCGGTATCAGGCCGGAGCTATTGGCGGAATTACACGGCAACCTCACTAAAGTATGCTGTGTTTCCTGCGAGTTCAAGATGGACAGGGTGGAGGGGGAAGAAAAATGTCCCTTATGTGGCGGCAGAGTATTATCCACAGTCGTTAATTTCGGGGACTCTTTGCCGGCCAAGGATTTACAGGAGTCTTACAAACACTCTCAAGCGTGCGACCTTTTTCTTGTCGTGGGGTCGAGCCTGGTGGTCTACCCGGCGGCTGATATGCCCGCGGTTGCTTTAGAAGCTGGTGCAAAGCTGGTTATTATTAATCAGGGTGAAACGCCCTTCGATGAAAATTCCCACCTGCGCTTTACCGAGAAAATCGGCGAGGTACTGCCGCCGACGATAGCGCGATTAAAGGAACTGCTAAGGTCCGCCAGTTAGTCTTTAGTCCAGATGTAGATAGTACTTGACCAAATGCGGCTAACGACTGTTTCCAATACCGCCTGGCGCGGTTCCGGTATATCCAGCAGGGGAGGGAGGGTGGGTTTGTCCCATTTTCCCAGTAGAGGGCAATATTTCTGGAGCATTAATATCGTGGTGCGCGCGCCGCCGTAGACAATATAGTCCATCGTTTTTGCATAAGGTTCTAGCTGCTCTCGGACATGCCCGCAGACACGGATTAGGAAGGACTCTATCTGCTTATCGCGGTGACGCTCGAAACGGTGCGCTGATGAACCTCCCTGGCGGTGGCGTCCGTGGATAAGTCCCGTGCCTGCTTTGGCGCTCATTAGCTTTTCGCCGCGACAAGTACCGATAGCATACGAACCTAATCGCACCAGAACAATGCCAATATGATAGTCTTTATTAAGCATTGAATTCAACGATGCAACATCAAGAGTGGGAATTATACGTTTTTCGATAATCGGAAACGGAGGAACGAACAGATACTTTTTTTCAGCACTCCAAAAAACAATAACCCCGGTACTGGAGCCAACTGATATATCCGTCAACTTGTCATCTATATCGGCTGAAGAAGGCAAATCTTTAAGTATGTTTTTCAGTTCAATGGTGGGGAGGTGGGGAGGAAGATAAATCGTTTGAAATTTATTATTCGGGATGGCTGTAAGTTTTTCCAGGAAGTCCAGCATTTTTACACGGGTGAGGATTGACCTTTTTAATTTCAATGTCATTTTAAAACCTGACAATGGTGACGCCGTCGCCGCCTTCTTCGCGGTTGCCGGGACTGAATGACTTGACTAGCGGGTGAGTTTTTAGGAATTCCCGCACGATGCTTCTAACGGTGCCGGTAGCCATGCCGTGGATAACACGGGCTTGCGTTAAATTAGATTGCACGGCATCGTTAAGATAAGTGTCGAGTAGCGGCTCAACTTCGTCGGCGCGCTTGCCGCGCAGGTCAAGTTCCAGCGATACTCTTCTGGAAGGGGGTATTTTTACAGGAGGGGCGATTTTACTTATCAATGGGGTAGAGGTTTTTACTACGCTATTCAATCCGAGTCTCATTTTGGTCTTGCCTGCCTGTACCTCCAATTCCTGCGATTCTTCTGATATTGCTGTCACTGTGGCGGTAAGGCCGGCTTCTTTTATAAGTACCGTATCCCCGATTTTAATGACGCTGGTATCTTCTTCAGATGTTTCTCCTGCAGTTGGCTGCCAGGTTGCACTATTTAACTCCTCGCGAACTCTTGACAGTGAGTGCCTGGCTTCTTCAAGTTTGGCGGCTGTCTTTTCTTTACGCAGTTCAGCGGATGCTTGACGTATTTCCTTATGCAGTTCCGCAGCCTCTCGCACGATAGCGTCGCGCTCCGTCTGTAAAGTCTTGCGCTCTTCGGTCTTGAGTCGCTGTAATTCTTTTTCAAGGTCGGTGTTATGCTTAATTACTTTATCGCGTTCCGCTAATAAATCCAGTTCGAGGATTTTAATTTTCTGTTTTTCCTCCATCAGGTTAGCCAGCAGGGCTTCCAGTTCCTGGCTATGTCCGGAGAGCATACTGCGGGCGTCGTTGATGATTTCTGCCGGCAGGCCAAGACGAGCAGCGGTAGCTAAAGCGTTGCTGCCTCCCGGCACGCCGATGGTCAATTGATATGTGGGCGTTAGAGTTTTGGGATCGAACTCCAGCGAGGCATTGTTAAGACCCGGAGTAGTATGAGCGAAAGCCTTGAGATCGCTGAAATGGGTGGTGGCAACCGTCAGCGTGCCTCGAGTAAGGAAGTGACGCAATATCGCTCTGGCCAGGGCAGAACCTTCGGCAGGGTCGGTGCTTGTTCCCAACTCGTCAAGAAGCACCAGGCTTTTGCTTGTAGCTTGCCCGATGATGCGAACGATATTGCCCATGTGCCAGCTGAACGTAGAAAGCGTCTGTTCGATACTTTGCTCGTCGCCGATATCGGTAAAAACGCCATCGAAGAGCGGCAGACAACTGGCACAGTCAGCGGGAATCGGCATGCCCGCCTGTGCCATCACACTCAAGAGACCGATAGTCTTGAGCGTCACTGTTTTGCCACCGGTGTTGGGACCGGTGATAACCAGCACTGAAAAGCTGTCCCCCAGTTCTACGGAGAACGGCACGGCTTTATCGCCAAGAAGGGGATGACGGGCTTTAATAAGTTTTATTGAGTTTTTCTTTTTTTGTCCGTTGCCATCGCCGGCTGGGTCGGAGATAAAAGGTTCAACTGCGTTAATGTGGCGGGCATACCTCGCCTTGGCCAATATCAGGTCAAGCTCCGCCGTCAACTCGACGCTACGGGTTATGTCTTCGCTATGAGCGCCCACCTCGGCGCTTAAAAGCCGCAGGATTTTCTCTATCTCATGTCTTTCTTCTGCTACCAGCTCACGTATAGCGTTTCCCAGTCCTACGGTAGCCGTCGGCTCCATGAAGACTGTAGCGCCGGTGTTGGAAATATCATGGACGATGCCCTTAATATCATGGCGGTTTTCAACTTTAACGAGGAGGACATAGCGTCCCTCCCGCTCGGTAATAACGTCTTCCTGGAGAAGGCGGTCGCCTCGCGGCGACCGGACGATAGCTTCCAGTTTTTCCAGTATCTGACTGCGGGTAGAGCGCAGCTGCTCCCGTATATTAGCCAGGGCAGGTGAGGCGTTGTCCAGCACTTCTCCGGCAGGGTCGAGGCAGACGGCGATATCCTTTTCAATCTGGTCCAGTTCGGTAATGCCCTCGGCGATATCCCAGAGTAAAGGGAAGTCCCCGGAAATGCTTTTAAGATAGCGACGCAAATCATGTAGGGCAGTTAGAGTCTGCTGGACTTCTACTAGGCTTAAGGGATCGAGAATGCCTTCTAAAGCCGCCAGCTTGACCTTTTCGCGAATGTCGTGTGCGCTCCCGATGGAGAAGCCTTTATCCAAGGCGAGAAGCTGGCGCGCCTCTGCTGTTTGTTGTAGCAGCAACGAAATACGATCGTAATTCTGCAACGGTTGCAGGCTCATCGTCAGGTTGCGGCTGGCAGAAAAAGATGTATATTCAGCCAGGATTTTCCTTATCTTGGGGAACTCCAGCATTTCCAGGCTTTTATCGTCCATGATTAGTCCTTATGTGAGCGCTGGTTTATTATAGCGTATTGCGCTACAACAATAAAAAGGGGGAGCATTATAACTCCCCCCTTTATTAAGGATTGCCTATACGCCTTTTATTTTACCGCTAAATTTATCGTTAAGGTGAATGTGCCTTTCTCCCCACCCTCCCAGGGCCGACCATAGCTAAATTTAATAGTGGCATTGCCGACATTTTTGGAGTCGAATACCCAGACATCTGTGCCGCCAGCGCCGACCATCCCTGTGTTTTCCGGCCCAACAAATTCACGGGAAGCTTGCGTAATAACTGCCGTATTGCTTATATTAGCTTCTTCCCATCCATAGCCGGTGGTTGGATTTGAGCCTAATTTAACTGTGAGCGACCCGGGATGGCTAATCTCAACACTTTTAAAGATATTGTTTTCCATCCTGAAATCGTCCAGAGAAATCTCGATTGTTTGAGCGCCTCCGCCTCCCCCGCACCCCACTATTAGCAAGGGCAGCAGCAGGATACAGACCAGACCAAAAAGAACTAGTTTTTTCATTAATATATCCTCCACATCGTTGTCATTCTTCATTATATTATAACTTTATATTTATACTTAAGGTTAGCTGGATACGAAGGATAATTTATAAATCAAACAGGGTTAAGTATTACTATTTTCTATCATATGATAGATTTTTTCAAATTGCCCATCCCCCGGTGATATTGGTCACATACGGGTGTGACTTTTCAAGGTATGATATGCTATGAAAAGCGTGATGAAAGTCTAGTTTAGAAATAGATAGATATGGCAGAAAAGACTAAAGAACTACAAAAAATCCAGATACATGTAACTGGCATGACTTGAGCTACATGTGCGGCTGCCGTGGAGAAAGCCTTGAAAGAAACCGAGGGTGTGAATAGCGCCAGGGTTAATTTTGCCTCGGAAAAAGCATCGCTGGAATACGACCCGAAAATGGTGGCTATATCTGATATCGAGGACGTTATCACACAGGCAGGGTATGGGGTGGCTAAACAAAAATCTATTTTCCCGGTACGGGGTATGACCTGCGCTTCCTGCGTTGCCCGCGTTGAAGAAGCTTTAAAAAGCGTACCGGGAGTCATCTATGTGAGCGTGAACCTGGCGTCGGAGAAAGCTACGGTGAAATTTTTGGAAGAGACGGATGTATCGGAACTGCGGAGGGCGGTGAAAGATGCCGGCTACGAACTTGGCAGAGAATCGGAAACAGCAGAAGATGTCACTGCCGCTGCCGAACTCGAAATTAAAAAGGTGAGGAACAGCTTCATCTTGGCAGTAGTTCTGGGAATCATCATTATGGTGATGATGTTTACGCCTCACTTTAGCGGTATGGAGTATATATTATGGGCGTTGGCGACGCCCGTGCAGTTTTGGGCGGGTCTGCGCTTTTACAAAGGGGCGTGGGGCGCTCTAAAACACCGTACCGCTGATATGAATACACTGATAGCCGTAGGCACCTCGGCAGCTTATTTTTATAGTGTGGTAGCGGTAATATTTCCATCAGTGCTTACCATCGGAGGTAAGGCTCCTGATCTATATTTCGATACCTCGGCATTAATTATCGCCTTCATTTTACTGGGACGCTATTTGGAAGCGAGAGCTAAAGGGTGGACATCGGCAGCGATTAAAAAGCTCATCGGTTTACAGCCGAAAAATGCTTCGGTTATACGCGGCGGTAAAGAACTGGAAATCCCTGTTGAAGAGGTTGAGGTTGGCGATCTGATTCTAATGCGTCCTGGCGAACGTATTCCTGTAGATGGTATCATCCAGCAGGGCAACCCGACTATCGATGAGTCTATGGTTACCGGGGAAAGCCTGCCAGTAGAGAAAAAAGAAAGGGACAAGGTTATCGGGGCGACCATCAATAAGACCGACAGCTTTCGATTCGAGGCTACTCGTGTGGGTAAGGATACCACCCTGGCGCGTATCGTTCGCCTGGTAGAAGAAGCCCAGGGCAGTAAAGCGCCCATCCAGCGCCTCGCCGATGTTATCGCAAGCTACTTCGTACCGGTTGTCATCGGTATTGCTATCGCTACTTTTATTATCTGGTACTTTTTCGGCCCTTCCCCCTCGCTTACTTTCGCTTTCCTTAACTTTATAGCCGTACTGATTATTGCCTGTCCCTGCGCACTGGGATTGGCGACACCAACGGCAATTATGGTAGGTACGGGCAAAGGAGCGGAGAATGGTATTCTCATACGAAGCGCCGGGTCGCTGGAGCGACTTTATAAGATAAATACGATATTGCTGGATAAAACGGGAACCTTGACCGAAGGCAATCCCCGAGTCACTGATGTTATCGCCGCCGCTCCTTATACGGAGGAGGAGGTGCTACGATTGGCTGCCTCCGTGGAGCACGATTCGGAACATCCCCTGGCTGAAGCGGTGGTTAAAGCCGCTGAAGAAAAAGGGATGTCTTTAGCGGGAATTTCCGATTTTAAAGCTGTTCCAGGGCATGGTGCCATGGCGCGTCTGGAGGGTAGAAAATACATACTCGGCAGTTTGAAATTATTGAAAGAAAATGCCGTTACTATTGATGGACTGGAAGAAAAAGCCAGTGAACTCTGGAGTAAAGGTAAGACCGTGATATTCTTAGGTGTAGATGGCAGGGCAGCGGGAATTATCGGGCTGGCGGATACGCTCAAACCTGGCGCCGCAGCGGTTGTCGCGGAAATACGGCGTCTGGGTATCGATGTAGCGATGGTCACAGGCGATAATCGACGCTCTGCTGAAGCTGTCGCCAGGCAGGCAGGCATCGAGCGTATTCTGGCGGAAGTACTACCCGAACATAAATCCGAAGAGGTAAAAAAGCTCCAGCAGGAGGGCAGGGTTGTGGCTATGGTCGGTGATGGCATAAATGACGCTCCGGCTTTAGCCCAGGCTGATGTTGGTATTGCTATCGGCACTGGCACGGATATCGCTATGGAAACAGGGGACATTACGCTTATCCGCGGCGATTTGAGCGGCATCGCCGCGGCTGTTGCTTTAAGTCGCAGCACGATGAGGACTATCAAGCAGAACCTCTTCTGGGCCTTTGCTTATAACGTTTTACTGATACCGGTGGCTGCAGGAGTGCTCTATCCGGCCTTTCAAATCGCTGGTGTTCCTGCCGGACTGGAGTTTATTTTAGGGGATTACGGATTTTTAAATCCTATTCTAGCGGCGGTGGCTATGGCATTAAGCTCGATTACAGTGGTCTCAAACTCGCTGCGTTTGAGGAGTTTCAAGCCTAAAAATATTGTATAAATAATATGGAGGTCTAATATGGCAATCGACCCGGTCTGTAAAATGACGGTTGAGGAAAACAAGGCAGCGGCTACATCGGAGTATAAAGGCGTTAAGTATTATTTCTGCGCCGTAGGCTGTAAGAAAGCCTTTGATAAAAATCCGGAGAAATATCTGGGTAAGAAATAGATATTTGCCTTGGCTGTATATAGCAGGGGTATACTTTACATAACTTAGTATGCTTGAGACCTTTTACGCAATACCAGCAGCACGGAAATAGTTGCCAAGCCTGCCACTCCCACACCGATAATTAACCACCTGTTTCCCAGAATATTTTGCCATATTGATAAATTATCACTGGATAGTTCAGAGATATCGTTGGAGGAATTGACGGGGATATTAGAAGATAGCTTGATATCCTGGGCGGGCGGTAATTCATCAGTGTCAAGAATCATCGGGGTGCTTACCTGTGTCTCATTCGCTGTGGAATTATCCGTCGTTTCTTCAACAGGTTCCTCTGGCGGCGCAGTCGGCTCGATTGCTGGAACGATTGTTTGGAGAGTGATGCTTTTATCATTGTTAGTTTCATTGACTTCAACGATATTGTCAGCTCCGTCTACGATTACTTTAAGTTCATTCTTACCGGGCAATGCGGTCCAATCGAAAAGGACTTCAGCAGACGTGCCGGCAGAAATACTTACTATCGGCAACCTTGTCTGAAAGACATTATTGATATAACAATCGAGATACGGAGATTGAGCCGGGGTAACGCCCGTATTTCCAACTGTTATCGTTAAGGTGACCGTGGTGTTTTCCGTAAACTCGGCAGGTGAATAGGTTATCGATTCGATAAGAAGGTCGGGCGTGGGGATAACAGCTACCTTTTCATTGTTGGATTTATCACTCTCAACGACACTATTTTCTTCATCGATGATTATCTTGAAGGTTTGAAAATCATTCGTTAAAGTCCAGGGTAAAGTGCGCGTGACTGTACCTCCGGGGAGTATTTCCTCGATATAATGATTCCCTATGTAAGAACCGTCTACATAGTAGTTAACATAGCAGCCATTTGATTTATAAGTACCGTTGTTTGTAATGGTAAAAGTAATGGTCAATGCATCGCCCTTTGCGGGGACTTCCGGCGACCAGGTGATACTCTTGATTGCGAGGTCGGGTGATAATGTTGTTACAACTATCTCCTTGGCATTATTGGATTCATTAATTTCCAAATAAGCATCATTATAATCGGCAACCGCTCTTATAGTATGTTTACCAGGGGTGGCTATCCAGGTAATATTATTGGTCAAAGTATTTCTGGCAGGCAGTTTCTTGATGAAGACGCTTTGTATCATTATGCCGTCGACATAATAGGCAAGACATGACTCTGGGGCTTGTTGGCTGCCGTTATTTTTTATCTTAGCGGTGATAATAACTTCTTGTCCTGCGACGGGTTTTTGCGGTGAGCAGGTAAGGCTTGTTAAGTAGAAGTCGAATGTTGAGGTCGGTGGTACAGGGGTTAATGAAGCCTCTGCTTCATTGTTTGTTTCATCGCTTTCGGCGACGAGGTTATCTGGGTCGATAATAGCTCTCACATTAATCGGAACGGTTGAAGTTAAACATACAATGTCTACGCTGGCCGTGCTGCCTGGGGTGATTGGGCCGAGTTGTCTATTAATCTTATAAGTGTAAGCTGCATAAAAGTCGAGATAACATGCATCTACCGTTCTTCCACCTGCGTTTTTCACCGTTATGGTATAAGTTATCCAGCTGTTTGTCGTTGGTTGTGCCGGCGTCCAGGTAATGCTCTGAATCAGGAGATCGGGTGGAGCTACGGCCGGCATGGTTACACTTTTCGTGTTATTGGATTTATCGCTTTCGTAAATCAAATTATTAGGATCAATAACTGCTGTTAAAATTTGTTCCTCTGGTCCTGCGGTCAATGTATACGTTTTTGTATCTGTGGCCCCTGCGTTTAGAGAATCGATGTAGACAGTTGACTGTAAAGCGCCATTGACATAGAAACCCAGCCATGAAGGAGGTGCGGTGCCTGTACCTTTGTTTTTCACCATGACGTGCATGGTAACATCATCCGTGTCGACGCGATTCGCGGGCGACCATAAAATCGAATCAATAATCAGGTCGGGAGGGGCTGTGCTGAAAATTACAGAGAGGTTATTATTCGTTTCATCGCTTTCAATAGATTGGTTAAGGACGTCAGCCGCAGCATTGACGGTATGGTTGCCGGCTTGTGTAATCCAGTTATAGGTTATGATTGTGCTTTCGCCCGGTTCTAATCGGTTATATTCCTGCTGGCCTCTGGAGGCGTTGTCGATGAAGAATTCGACCCAGCCATTGCCCGCGATTTTGTTGCCGCGATTTTTCACCTTAATCGCGAAAGTTACCGTGTCACCTAATGAAACGATTTGCGGCGACCAGGTTATCGATTCGATAATGAGGTCGGGGGCAAGGACGGAAAAAGCGCAGATTTTTTCATTGTTATCGATAATTGCCTTTATAATGTGATTGCCTGCCGATGCTCGCCAGGTGCATGTATTCGTAGCAATACCACCGGAAGCTATCGTATCTAAAAAAGCGCTGCCGATCAGACTATCATCGATGTAAAAATCTATGCGGGATTGAGGTGCCGGGCTATCCCCCTGGTTCTTAATGGTTGTTGTAAACGTAACTGTGTCGCGGATGGAGGGAGCTTCCGGCGACCATGAAATGGATGTGATAGTAAGGTCAGGTCCGGTCGCGGCAAAAGCTTGCCCGTTCATGGCCGGTATGGTAAAAACAGTTATCAAACCAGTCATTAGGCAGACCAATGCCAGCACACCAGCCCAGGCACGGTGCTTTAAAGAACTCATTGTTTACAACCTTCACGTGTCGGTTATTAATAGCATACTCCCACAGGTAGGAAATAGATTGGGATTTAACATGGAATTAGAGATAGTGCCACCACCCATTTATAAGGATATTTAATGGAGAACTGTTGAAAAAGTAATGTGTATTCCTATAATGAAGTTAAAGAAAAGATAGGATTTTCACCTGTATTATTGCATTACTAGAGCGCTATCAAATCACGCCTTCATCATCGAGGCTGGCTATTTCCTGTTTGGTTAGTCCCAGCATTTCAGAGAGTACATCCTGATTATTCTGCCCGATGAATGGCGCGGGATAATCTATCTTCCCGGGTGTTTTGGAAAGCTTAAAGAGAGAACCGGGTTTCTTAACCTTGCCGGAGATGGGTTGTTCTGCCTCGATAATCATGTTCCGCTAATCACACGGAAAGTGGAAAAACCTTATAGCTTTACCGCCATCTGCCTCGCCCACGAACATGATACTACCTGGCTGGTGGAAAAAACGGACCAATAACCTCTCGTTAAAAACCTGGAGATAAAATAATACCCCTCGACTACAATCGGGGGGCCTGGCTTTTTAGCTGCCGGTGTCTCTTACCCAGTAATGACCTTCCTGGATATTAGTATCTGCTTGCTGTTTTAGCAGTAGGTAAGTTCTATCATTGGTGAGTTTGTAAAGTTCATCATAGGTGCTGGACTGCTCAAAGTAGACTTCTTTGGTAGGGAAGGCATGTTCGTCGTTTTTGATTGCTACCAATCTGGCTAGGGCTTGTTCGCGGTTCTTTAGCATCCTTAAGTATTCTGCCGGTTTGCCGCTTTTTTTGGCGAGTTCATTTGCCTTGTTGAAATCGTCTCTGGCGGCTTTAGCGTTATCCGGGTTTTCCAGGTCTTCCAGATTAGCTATGCCCCGCCCGTTGCGGTAAGACCAGTCATCTGGTCTTAAATCGATGGCTTTATTGAAAGGTGGGAGGACACTTTGCTTGATATTTTTACCCTTATTGAGCGCTTCCCATCCTTGGTCGGCTGATTCCTCTGCCTGCCGGATGTTGTTTAAAACGCGGGCGGAATCGATAGCGGCATCGCCTTCTTCATCGCCGGTCGTGCCCACGCCGAACATTTCTCCGAGGGCAAATCTTGTTACAGTGCCGTAGTTAGGGTTCCCATCGGCATCGGTAATATCGTGGACGATTGCCCAGAGTTTAGCCCAGTATATAAGTTCCTGGGATTCGCCGGAGTCGCAGGCGCTTAAAAACGGTGCTAGTGCGATCATGAGTACGACTAATATTAATATAGCTC
>CAYGVP010000028.1:4293-12087 GCA_964353385.1 uncultured Dehalococcoidaceae bacterium | reverse complement strand
TCCTGGTCAAGCCCGAAACTATCGACGACCTGGGGGCTATGAGACTGGCGCGGGACATCGTGAAAAAGATAGAAGAAACGCTGGACTATCCGGGGCAGATTAAGGTTACAGTGCTCCGGGAGACCAGGGCGATAGACTACGCAAAATAAAAACGGGGATGTCATTGTCAGGAGCATAAAACTATAAAAATCTCACCGACCTCTCCTCCTAACCCCCTCTCCGTGCACGGAGAGGGGGAACTAAAGGGGGTGAGGTCAAGTCTTGCAATGACAATAGGTGATAAATGAACATTTTAGTCATCGGTGATATCATCGGCAAACCGGGGCGGCAGGTCATTGATAAACACCTGCGCGCCATACGCAAGCAGCACAAGGCGGATATCGTCGTCGCTAATGCGGAAAATGCGGCGGGGGGCTTCGGACTGACGCCGGATACCGCCAGCGAACTGCTGGATGCCGGCATTAATGTCCTTACTTCCGGCAATCATATTTTCGCGCAGAAAGAAATCATCCCCTATCTTGATACCGATATGCCCGTCCTGAGGCCGTTAAACTATCCGGCCGGGGTGCCGGGGCGGGGCTACCTGATATTCGGGAAGACATTGATAATAAACCTGATGGGCAGGGTATTTATGAACAACCTCGATTGCCCCTTCCGGGCGATGGACAAACTGCTGAATGAACTCGATAAAAAGCCCCGGGTTATCATCGTCGATTTTCACGCCGAGGCAACCTCCGAGAAGGTCGCCATGGGGCGTTATTTGGACGGGCGGGTAAGCGCCGTCCTCGGCACGCATACGCACGTGGGCACTATCGATACGCAGATTCTGCCGGGCGGCACTGCTTATGTCACCGACATCGGGATGACGGGACCTACTGACTCGATTATCGGCGACGACGCCGACGGCGTCATCCAGCGCTTTCTTACCCAGATGCCCCATCACCTTTCCGTAGGCACGGGCAAGCCGGTGCTGAATGCCATCCTCATCGAGGTTGACGAGACCAGCGGCAAAGCTACTTCCATCAAGCGCATCCAAAAGGAGATGGCAGAACCGTGAGCCTGGTGGACCTGCATATCCACTCCACCGCCTCCGACGGAAAATTCAGTCCGTCCGCTATTGTCAGCAAGGCGGTGGAAATCGGCTTAAAAGTTATTTCTATAACCGACCACGACTCTACCGACGGCGTTGCGCCGGCGCTTAAAGCCGCTAAAGCCTTCCCCGGATTGACGTTTATCCCCGGCGTGGAAATCAGCACCGACCTTCCCGACGGCGAAGCCCATATCCTGGGCTATTTTATCGATTACGCCAGCCCCGATTTTCAAAAAGAGCTTCTAAGGTTCCGGGATTCCCGACTGGGCAGGGGTCGGCGCATGGTAGCCAAGCTTAACGAGCTGGGCATAAAAATCGACTGGGCGCGGGTGCAGACAATCGCCGGCGACGGCGCTATCGGGCGGCCTCACGTGGCGCAGGCAATGCTGGAAAAAGGCTATATCAAGACATTCGTAGAGGCTTTCGATAAGTACATCGGTCATGGCGGTCCCGCCTATGTCGAGCGTGAAAAAATGACGCCGGAGGAAGCGGTAGCGTTGGTTTTACGCGCTAAAGGCATCCCCGTGCTGGCGCACCCCTTCACCGTGAAAAAGCCGGAGGCGATGGTAAAGAGTCTTAAAAAAACGGGGTTGATGGGCATAGAAGCATATTATAAGGACAATACCCCCGCCGCCACCGCAGCCACACTTAAGCTGGCAAAAAAATACGGGTTTATAGCTACCGGCGGCACCGACTACCACGGCATTGGCGACAGCCATGAGGTGATGCTGGGCGGGGTGGAAGTGCCGCTGAAAGCCGCGGAACGGCTGATATCTTTGGCGGAAAAACGCGCTAAAATGTAATAATATATTAGGTAAGTATACCTTCTCGTTATGTAAGGGGGTATGCTATAGTGCTTACGGGGGAATTGGTTTTAGTATTAGATGATAGATTAGAGAGAAGTCCCCAATATATTCCTTTGGGAAAGGATGATCAAATAATGCTTGTTCCCGATGAAGTCAGAAAATGTGTAGTATTTCTATGCTTTAAAGCTAATGATGGCATTATTAAGTTGGCTGGTACTGCCTTCTTCGTATCTTTGCGTTATACAGACCTAGATGGTGCATTCGGATATGTAGTAACAGCAAAACATGTAATAGACGGTATTAAGAATAATAGCATTGACCAAATGGTATATCTGAGAGTAAATACGATAAAAGGTGATGTTGCTCAAGTAATAACGCATATCGCTAGTTGGATGCATCATCCCCAAAATCAAGCAGTTGATGTTAGTGTACTACCTTGGGCACCACCACCTGAAGTAATGGATTTTCGCATGATTCCTACAACAATGGCTGCCACCAATGAGGTCATAGAAAAAGAGAGTATAGGAGTTGGGGATGAAGTCTTTCTGACAGGTCTCTTTGTAAACCATTACGGAAGGCAAAGAAACCAACCAATAGTGAGAATTGGGAATATTGCTCTCATGCCAGCAGAACCCATACACACCTCAAACTTAGGGGATATAGATGCCTATTTGATAGAAGCTAGGTCTATTGGTGGACTCAGTGGTTCGCCGGTATTCGTTCATCTAGCTGGCATTAGACGTATTGGGATGAACAATAAGATTGTAGGTGACCGTTTTTATTGGCTTGGTTTAATGCATGGTCATTGGAATGTGTCGGAGGAGGATATTGATGTTGTACAGGACAAGACAAATCAATCGGTAAACATGGGTATTGCTATTGTTGTCCCTGTTACGAAAATTCTTGAAGTAATAAATCAGGAGGCTCTCATGAAACAAAGAGAAAAACATGAGAAGGAACGTAAGGACAAACAAGCTCCAATAGCAGATATAAATAAAGACAATAAGTTATAATATAACGTCCCTTGAAGGAGACTGATGGATATCTGGCTAAAATTCGGTATTCTGGTAATCGTCTCCTATCTCGTCGGCTCTATTCCGCTATCTTACCTTGCCGCCAGGGCGCGCGGCGTGGACCTGCGGAAACAGGGGACTCAACAAATAGGCGGCGGCAATCTCTGGCGGACGACCTCCCACAAACTCGGTTTGTTCGTCGGCATCTTTGATTTTATCAAAGGGGCGCTGATGGTCTTAATCGCCTGGCAGCTAGGACTGGACGCCGGTCTTCAGCTGGCGGTCGGTCTGGCCGCCGTTATCGGTCACAACTGGCCGGTCTTCCTGCGCTTTCACGGGGGGCGGGGCATCGCGACGGCGCTGGGCATTATCGTCATCCTGCCTTTTATCAATTGGAGCGATATCACTGTCTGGCCGCTGGCGGCTTTCCTGGTCGTGGCGGTAGGCATTGTTATTTTTACCCATCGCACGCCCGTGCCTATACTTTTCGGCCTTCTTATGCCGCCCATCGTCAGCGGCATCGCTAAAGAGCCGTGGCCGGTAACCTTAGGCTACGCAGGGCTGGTCCTGATAATCATTATCAAGCGGCTGATAGCGCAGCCATCGACCGAGAAGCGGCAAATCGGCCTCGGACATCTTTTATTGAACCGCTTGCTCTTCGACCGCGATGTCCGCTACAGGGCGGACTGGGTCCACCGGAAACATACCGATAAAAAGGAATGACACTTTAGCCACCCCCGCTATAAAACCCGCTTGAAATATACGGAAATTAACGCTAAAAACTTGATAAATTTCACGCTTAATTGTATAGTTTAACAGATGCCTTTACTCTTGATGGAAGATGAAATATTGGCTAAAAAGTCCGATGCTTCCCGGCTTCTGAATGAAATCAGCCGCTTTCTCGCTGGAAAAAACATCCCCGCTTTTATCGTCGGCGGATTCGTGCGCGATATGCTGCTGGGCCGCGCTACGGCCGATATCGATATCGCCGTCGCCGCCGACGCCCTGGAAATAGCTTCACAGGCTGCCGCGGCTTTTAACGGCAAATTCGTCCCCCTCGATGATATCAACTTGATAGGCAGGGTAGTCCTTCCCGGCGGAAAATGGCAGATTGATTTCACCACGCTTAAAGGCGATATCCGGCGGGACCTCGCCCGGCGTGATTTTACTATCGACGCCATGGCTATCGAACTCAATAAAGACATTATAAACAACTTTAACATTAAAAAACTCATCGACCCCTTTAACGGACATGCCGACCTGCGCCGCCGCGTTGTTAAAGCCGTTAATGACGATATTTTCCGGGAAGATGCCGTCCGCCTGCTGCGAGCGGTGCGTCTTGCCGCGGAATTGAATTTCATCATCGATAATCACACGGAAAAACTGATTTCCCGCGATAGCTCACTTATAACGGGGGTGGCGGGCGAAAGGGTCAGGGAAGAACTATTGCGCCTCCTCGCGCTGCCCGGCGCCGGACCGCGCTTATTTTACCTGGATAAACTCGGCCTGCTTACCGCTTTGCTCCCGGAACTCTCCCCATCTAAAGGCGTGGAGCAGCCCATAGAGCACGCCTGGGATGTCTTCGACCACTCGATTCAAACAGTAGCTGCTGTAGAGTTCGTCTTAAGAGAATCGCCCTGGGCACACGCCGATGAATCAGTCCTCTCAACAGTGCCTTGGTCGGATAGATTAAGCCAGCACTTCGACCGGGAAATAAGCAGCGGCAGTACGGCAAGGTCGTTACTAAAGCTGGCGGCGCTTTTCCATGATATCGCCAAGCCGCAGACCAAGGCTATCGAAGATGGCAGGACGCGTTTCCTGGGACATGCGGACATCGGCGCTGAAATGTCCGCCGCTGTCATGGAAAGATTAAGATTCAGCAACCGCGAAATACAGCTGGTAGAGCTTTTGGTCAAGTACCACCTCCGCCCTACCCAGATGAGCAATGAGGGCATGCCCACCGGCCGCGCTATCTACCGCTATTTCCGCGACACCGGTGAAGCGGGCATCGACCTGCTTTATCTCTGCCTCGCCGACCACCTGGCGGCGCGGGCGGCATCGCTGGACATTAACGAGTGGCGGGAGCACTGCCGCCTGACGGAATACGTACTGGCAAAACACTTTGCCGGGGAAAATCTATCCGCCCCGCCTAAAATCCTGGATGGACATGAAATTATGAACATCTTTAGTCTCAACCCCGGGCCTGAAGTCGGCAAGCTCCTGGAGGAATTAAAAGAAGCCCAGGCCGCCGGGGAAATAGCCACGCGGGAACAGGCTGTGGCTTACGTTAAGCAACTCCTTTCTAAAATGAAGTAAAATAACTTGAGAAATCTACCCGGAGAGAAAAATGGCAAGAAAAAATAACATCGTACTGCTGATAATAATTGCAATCTTCGTCCTGACGCTGTGTATTATGTTTCCCATCGACTCCGGCCTGCTGGGGGGCAAAGATGTGCGACTCGGCCTTGACCTCAAAGGCGGAGTGCACCTGGTCTACCAGGCGGATTTCTCCCAGAATACCACCACGGACGCCCAGGCAGCTATGGACCGGACGATACTAACGATTGAAAGACGTATCGATACGTTCGGCGTCACCGAACCTGTTGTCCAGCAGCTGGGCGCCGACCGTATTATGATACAGCTCCCCGGCTTTACCGATATCGAAGCCGCCAAGAGCCTGGTGGAACAGACCGGTTTCCTGGAATTCAGGGAGGTTGAGAAGAACAGCGCCGGCAATCTGGTTTTACTTAGCGACTATCTATCAGAGAACGTCACTAATTTTATTGATGCTAAAGATACTTCCAACCGTATTTTCGTTAACCAGCAGGGTGAGGGAAATGATCTCAATAAATTCATCGCTCTCCTTTCTAAAACTGACACCGGGCTGGTATTTACCACCTCCAACGGAACAGCTGTTGATAGAGCGTCATTGAAAGACTACAGCACTGCACCGTCCTGGATACCGTCCCGGGGTGATGACGGCACGCCGCTTACCGGTTCCCTTTTGTCTGATGCTCAACCTAATATCGCTCAAAATACGGGAGAACCGGAGGTTAATATTAAATGGAACGACGAAGGCGCCGTAATCTTCGACCAGATTGCCATACGACTATATAATTCGGAAGAAACGTATTCGCTGGAACATGCGCTGGGAATTTTCCTGGATAATAACCTGCTTTCAGCCCCACAGATTAGAGCCCAGAAATTTGATGGCAAGGGTACGATTTCCGGTAGCTTTACTTTAACCGAGGCAGAGGACCTAGCGAACCTGCTAAAGTCCGGCTCCCTGCCGATGCCTTTGATAAAGCCGCCTCTTTACCAGGAGAAAATATCGGCAACTCTCGGCGCCGAATTTATCGATAAGAGCTGGAAAGCCGGTTTAATCGGCCTAGCGCTGGTGATGATATTCATGATTGCCTATTACCGAATACCCGGTTTGATGGCCAGCCTGGCACTTATTTTCTATTCGACGCTGACGCTGGCAATCTGTAAACTCTGGCCTATCACATTGAGCCTGGGCAGTATCGGCGGCATCATTGTTGGCATCGGTATTGCGGTAGACGCTAACGTGCTTATCTTTGAGAGGATGAAAGAGGAATTCCGCGCCGGGCGGACGCTGGGAGCGGCCATTGAAGCCGGTTTCCACCGCGCCTGGTCCGCTATCTGGGACAGCAACATGACCACGTGGATTGCCTGTATCATACTCTACTGGCTGGGTAGCACGGCGATGCATAATGCCGCGGTGACAGGCTTCGCCGTGACGCTATTCATCGGTGCTGTGGTTAGTATGTTCACTGCCGTGCTGGTTACCCGGACGCTCCTGCGCGCCTTAAACGGCACCGGCCTGGCTAACAACACAAAGCTATTTACTATAACCGGAGGCAAAAAAGATAATGCTTAATATAGTTGGAAAAAGGTTCTGGTTCTTTCTCATATCGGGAGTATTCATTATAGTTGCCATTGTTTCGCTGGCGGTTTTCGGTCTCAAGCCGAGCATCGAGTTCAGCAGCGGCTCTATCTTATCTTTACAGTTCGAAACGCCGGTCGAATACACTGATTTTGTGGGAGTGATGAATAACCTGGGGTATGACGACGCTATTGTTCAGCGCACCGGCGGAGGCCAGTTCATTATCCGCACACATCAATTATCTGACGATGAGAAGAAAGCGATAGAGACCGCCATGACGTCAAGCTTTGGAGCGCTCACCGAATCTTCGTTTAACTCCGTTTCCCCGATGGTGGCATCGGAAACAGCCCGTAACGCCGCTATCGCCGTAGCCGTGGCGATGGTCGGCATGCTGCTTTACGTTACCTATGCCTTCCGCAAGATGCCCCGCCCCTTCCGCTGGGGCATGTGCTTCGTCATCGCCCTGCTGCATGATATCCTGGTGACGGTAGGTCTGTTCTCACTCTTCGGTCATATACTCGGCTGGGAAATGAATCTGATGTTCATCACCGGCATCCTGGCCATCGTGGGCGTGAGCCTGGATAACACCATCGTCGTCTTCGATAGGATGCGGGAAAATCAGAAAAACGGCGTAAGCTCGGACTTTGAAGTTGTGGTGAACCGCAGCCAGATTGAAACGCTGGGGCGTTCTTTAAATACCAGCATCACTATTCTGATAACTCTGATAGCCCTGATGCTCTTCGTGGGAGGGACTATCCAGAACTTCGTCATCGTCCTGATGATAGGTCTTATCGCCGGCACTTTCGACTCCGTTTTCGTGGCGCCGGGGCTTTTGGTGGTGTGGGATAAAAATGAATGGGGCAGATTTATCGGCCTTAAGAAAGCCGCGCCCGTTCAATCTTAACGGATATAAGATGGGGGTGGGGAGGATTAACCCCCCGCCCCCACGTAAGCTATAATACCCTTCACAATAAACTG
>CAYGVP010000028.1:0-4283 GCA_964353385.1 uncultured Dehalococcoidaceae bacterium | reverse complement strand
GCGCCGCGCGCAAGACGATCAAAATCCACTCCTGCACCTTCGCTCCCCAGAACTTATGCGTCCGGAAGATGGTGAAGGAGACTATCGACAGCCAGACGAGGTCGCAGAGCCAGTGCACGATAATGAAGAAGGGCAGACCCCATGTCCCTACCGCGTCGATAAACTGCGTCAAGAGCAGGCTGCCTACCGTCGCCCACCAGAACAGGAAAAACGGGTTCAGTCCGCTCATTAATATACCGGCGACAAAAGCGTTATAGGATGTGTCCCTGCCCTCCCTGGCCAATTTCCGGCGGGCGCGGAAAAGGTCGTAAGCCATCCAGATAATCATCCCCCCGCCGAGGATGCTTAAGACCAGCTGTAAAATTTCATTCTGGAAAAAGTCCCTTAGCCCGAAGTAGATGAGCAGGATGAGCGGCACCTCGATGACGGCATGACCTAAAGATACCAGCACCCCCGCCCACGGCGACTTCATGCTTTTAGCCAGAGTAACCGCGAACATGGGGCCAGGCATCATCACGCCGGATAATGAAGTAACAACAACCGTTCCCAGCGCCGCCAGCATTAAAGCTCCTTAAAGATAAGCGATGTTTTCTGTTTTTTATTATAACATTTACGATTGATTTTTATCCTGCATTGCTTGAGTTAGCTTTATTATTGCTCTATACTAAAGCCAAAGGAGAAGGCTTTAGTGTCTTTAGATTTAACCGCCGTCGCCGCGCAGGTCATCTCCATGATTGCCGGGCTGAAAAACAAACGCGCCGAGCAGGAAAAACGCCTGCAATACGCTTTAGAGACTATCAACAGCCCCGCCATCGACCTCGCCGACCTTAAAAAGAAAATCAAAGCCGCCAAGACTACCTGGCTGGTGGCGGAAATCGTGGAGGGGCTTAATCAACATTATCCCCTCCCCCCTTTACCTCCCGACTTCACGGTTATCGCCGCGGACGGCTCTCATATAGATGTCGACCGGCACCAGTCCACCCGCTGCTATTTAATAAATACAGGGTCGGTGGTCATTAACTACGGGAGTAAACCGGAAGCTTTTCTCTCCAGCCAACCTCACCTTTACTCCGAGGATAAAGACATGGTCATTACCCCACCCGGCGGAGGGCGCGAGCAGCCGGTAGAAGGCACCGTCCTGGGCATCAAGCGCTCCGTGGAGGAATGTAAATCTTTAGCCGCTTTAGCCGCCTCCCTGCCCCCGCAAAGCACGACGCTGGCTTTAATGGACGGC
Source organism: uncultured Dehalococcoidaceae bacterium (assembly GCA_964353385.1). GTDB lineage: Bacteria > Chloroflexota > Dehalococcoidia > Dehalococcoidales > RBG-16-60-22 > RBG-13-51-18. The sequence goes on along the minus strand of CAYGVP010000028.1, from coordinate 3,049 downwards.
ACGCTCATCCTCTGGGGACTGGAAGCCTACCCGGATTTTGTCACGGATACGCTGCTGATTAACGGCATGCTGAAATGCCTGGACGCTATGAAAAAGCTCAATAAAGACCGCCGCCTCGCCCTCGCCAGCTATATCAGCTTCCCCCGCAGCACGGACGTCCTTAACGTCTTAAGGGTAGCAATTTGCCCTAACGATATTCCCGACTGCGATAAGCAGTGTCCGCCGGGAAAGGAGCGCGACTGCGAGGGTCTGGCGGGCGTGCGCGACCGCGATATCTTTATGAATTTACTGGAGGACGGCGAAAGGTCGGCGCTGTTTATCAGCCCCTCGAAAATCGTTAAAGATTATTACGGCGACCATAAAGTGTATTTCTTTTACTTAAGAGTCGGCGGGGAAATAGCGCGCATTGAAATACCGCAGTGGACGGCGGAAAACAAGACTTTATTAGAACTGACCCACAGCCTTGTCTTCGACCAGTGTAAACGCGGTCAGGGCTACCCGGTATCGCTATCGGAAGCCCACGAGCAGGCGGTGGTCACCGGCGCGGATAGAGAAAACTTTAGAGAACTGGTAGAATCAACATTAACGGAGGAGCATTTGCCCGTTGCCTCTTCCGGTAAAAGCTCCAGCAAGAGGACAAGGTGGGTGTGATGGGGAACCTCACCCCCTTTAGTTCCCCCTCTCCGTGCACGGAGAGGGGGTCAGAGGGAGAGGTCGGTAACCCAATCCGTCATTCCCGTGCAAACAGGAATCCAGAGGGGGAAAAGGAGTCAAGATAGGATGGTAGTAGAAAATATAGAGACCAAAACCATCAGATATAAACCTATAAGCGATTTATCTAGTTGGGTACAGGCAATATTTTTCATTTCAGCTTTGGTTGCGGCTGTTTCCATTGTATCGGGATTTATGCAGGCTAGCCTGATAAATGATGCTCTGAACGGTAGATATATCACGTTAGCACAGGCTACCGCTAATGATGATCGGGAAGCATTAATCGGTTGGATCGCATTCGGGGTTTTCTTATTCTGCGCAATAATGTTCCTTATCTGGGTACACCGGGCAAATAAAAATCTCCATTCGTTTAAAAATCCTGTATTAAGATTCTCACCCGGATGGTCTGTTGGATGGTTTTTTGTTCCGATTATGTCGCTTTTTCGTCCGTACCAAGTAGTAAATGAAATAAGTAAAGCAAGTAATCCCGATATTGACCCGAACTTAAATTTGTTAGATAGCTTGCCAGCATCCGCAATTGTTGGGTTGTGGTGGGCTTTTTTTCTTATTTCCAATTGGGTTGGTCAAATTGCTTTCAGGTATATTTTAAATAACAAAACGGCATCAGATTTACTTAATTCTACTTATGCGTATATGGTATCTGATGCAGTAAATTTAGTTGGGTTGATAATCACGTTAATTATGGTCAGAAAAATAAGCCAATCTCAAGATAAAAGATACCAAAAAACCGTTGAACTAATAAAACAGGAGGTCTCTTAATGGGCAATAAAGGCAGAAAAAACGTCAAGAAACCCAAGGCAGCAGCTAAAAAAGCTGAACCAAAGAAGAAATAGCAGCCATAATAAAGCAGCCCTTCTCCATTTCCCCCCTTCTTTTTCAAGAGAAGGGGGGATAAAAGGGGGTTTGGTGTCCCTAAAACTCCAATGTGAAAAGTGCTAAAATAAAGGCAGCGGAGGTGTTAGTATGAAAGAAATATTGCTCTCGCTTAAAATTGAAGCTCTGCCAGAAGGCGGCTTTCTCGCCACCAGCGATGACCTGCCCGGTCTGGTAGCGCAGGGGCGCACCGCCGCGGAAGCGATGGAAATCGCGCAGGATGTCGCCCGCAAGCTCATCCAATCATATGAAGAGCACGGCGATGAGCTACCGCCCGCATTAAAGACGGCTAAAACACCAAGCGGTAACGTAAGTATCCCGGTGAGTATTTCCTGATGGGACGCCTTGCCGGTTTCAGCGCCGACGATGTGATACGCAAGTTGAGACGGGCTGGCTTTGTCTTTGACCGCCAGGCGAGAGGCAGCCATGAAATCTGGTGGCACCCGAAAACCCGCGCTCGCACTACCATTCCGCGTCACCCCGGTGACTTGCCGGAAGGCACATTACGCGCTATTTTACATCAAGCAAACATCAAAATAGATGAATTTCTTAAACTTTGATGATTATATGGAAAATAACAAAGTCGCCGAAGTCATAGAAGCATCTACCGCCCAGTTCACCGCCCAGTGCTATGAGCTTTATGAAATACCGCCCCTCGGCGCTCTGGTAAAGACGGGGGACATTTACGGTATCGTTGCCCACGCAACGACCGCCGGCATGGAGCCGGGACGCAAACCCATTGCCAGAGGGAAAGATGAAGCTTCGGAAGAAGCCGTTTACGAGTCCAGCCCGCAGCTCTCAAAGCTCTTAAGGAGCGAGTTCACGGCGGCGGTGGTGGGCTATAAAAAAGACGATAAAATCCACCAGTACCTGCCCCCACAGCCTGCCCGCATCCACGGCTTTGTATATTTATGTCAACCGGAGGAAGTGGAGGAATTCAGCCGGTCGTTCAGCTTCCTCAATATTTTAATCAACGCCGCCGTCCCTATACCCGCCGAGGAGCTTATCGCCGCCACTCTAAGGCAAATGAGCCGCGTGCGGCAGGACAGCCGTTCCTTTATGGTGGCGGCGGGTAAAGAGCTGGCTAACCTTTTTAGCAGTAACGTCGCCCGGCTAAAAAGCATCATGGAAAGAATCAAACATGACTGATAAACTCGGCATTGTCACTAACGCTTCGCTGGAAAAAGGCGTGGACGTCCGCCTGGATGCCCCCGTATCGGTGGAGGACATGGTGGTGGGGCGTTACGTCACTATCGAAGGGCAAAAGCGACGCTTCTTCGGCATGATTACCGATGTTAAGTTGGGCGTGACCGACGAACAGCTTACCGTTTCCCCGCCCGATGTTTCCGACCCCTTTATCGCCGAGGTCTTGAGCGGCACCAGCACCTTCGGGACAATTCATGTCACCCCCATGCTCACCATCGGCGGCGACGCTAAATCTGTG
>CAYGVP010000027.1:0-12544 GCA_964353385.1 uncultured Dehalococcoidaceae bacterium | reverse complement strand
AAAAAGCTCCCTTTTTTATGCGGGAACGTCACCTCAATCCATAGAGAAATTAAATACTTTATGTAAACTACTTTTACCTTTTTTACGATTGTTTCAGATAATCCTCATCCCCCACCCTATCATTAATAAGATGTTTATCTTATGATTATCGCCGTTTATGCCGTGTTTATCGGTGCGATGTTATTCTAAGTATGAAATTAAGACGATTATCCGAAGGAGATTAACATGAGACCGAAAACAAAAATTCTTACCATCACCCACGACCAGTCGCTGGTGACTTTGCTCCAGCAACAGCTCAACGATGGTAATTATGAAGTAATTAACACGGAACGTCGCGGCATCCCCCTAAAGGATGTAGTCGATGCCGAGAACCCGGAATTCATTATTCTGGATATAGTAATGCCGTCTCTAGATGGCATCGGCATCTGCCTGCAGCTCCGACAGTGGACGCAGACCCCCATTATGATGTTAAGCACCTGGGATACCGTCAATGGTACAGTTAGAGGGCTTAATCTTGGGTCTGAAAGCTACCTGACCGAGCCTTTTAGCATAGATACGCTTAGAGAGCGGATCGAGGATACTCTCAAACGCTCTCTTTACGATGCCGTGGGAAATATAAGGGCAAGCAATAATTAACAAGCAGTACACCTTAAAATAAAGGCGCTATAGAACTATTAAGGGCTTAGCCAATAAAACGCTAAGCCCTTAATTTTTATGTTTGTTCCCAAAGACCCCTTTACGATGAAGATTTATTTTTTGTTTATGGCTTTACCCTGGCAATTTATCGTTTATTACTCATTTCAGAGATAAGCTGGAATCTGGAATAAAGCCCATAGCGTTGTATGACGGCAATTTGGGCTCGAAGGAATAGAGTCGCTGGAAATGAAAAGAGCACTTTTTCTCATATCTACCCTGATCTTACTGCTAATTCCATGCGGCGTAGCTTATGCTTACGATGGCGCGAATGCAGCCGAGACCTCTATGACAATCGAACCGGCTGACAAGACATCAGCGCCGCATATTGACGCGTTTGGCAACGCCATCGGAGGAGTTGAAGCAGGCGACCTTTTCTTCATCGATATCTCCAGCACGCCGCTTGATACGCCATTCACTCTTTATATGACCAATGTAGACGAACTGGTACACAGCTACCGGTACGTTAATCTCAACGTGGGAATCTACGTTCAGACGGACACAGGCAGCTGGGAGAAAATGAGCGTACCGGTCGGAGAATCAAGCCCGGATATGTATATAACGATGCAAAACGGCCTGGTGAACTTCACGCTGCCGGGTAATGCCAAATATAAAGTCACCATTGATAAAGGCTGTTTCCGCTGTTACGGTGTCACTCCAGGGAAAAATATAGCGATACCAAATTTTTATCTCACGGCGAGCTAATCAAATAAGGTCGAGAAGGGATCTGAATACATTAAAAAGCCAGGTTTTACGGAGGGAAATATGATAATATTATGGATTAGAAGAAGGAAGTCCGGTATTAATACCGGGGTTGAAAAAAAGGAAAACCAGACTTTCCAAATGCACGATGATATCATGAAAAGATTCCGTCTCGAGCACCAGGATAGCGATATGCTCAATCCAAAAGATATTCTTTCCGGAGAGGAAAATCTACTGGCACCAATACAGCATGTAAAACTAGCGGAAAATATACAGAATTAATATATCTACATCTTAAAGATTAGAATAAAACAGGGCGGGTGAAAAGGCTCTCCAGTGCGACAAAACCGGGGAGCTTTTTCTATTAAAGTTTTTAATATCTTGAATAATCTTGCTACAAAGTGTTTTAAGATGATAAAATTATAGTCGGTTATTCAAAAGGGGCCGCTAGCTCAACTGGCAGAGCAGATGACTCTTAATCATCAGGTTCGAGGTTCGATTCCTCGGCGGCTCACCAGCTTCATTTTCACCCTATGACCGTAATAATATTTCAAGTCGCTTCCTCTTTCAGCATACATCTATAAATAATAAATTATCATAGCGATTGCGCATATATTATTAAATATATTTAGGCATATAACTAATATATTTGACAGCATCTGCGCATTATGATATTATTAAAAACAAAGTATTTGTAAATGAGTGGTTTGATTTTGTATGGAACAGGTAATTAAAAGCAACTGCCGGGGCTGTCATGGAGGCTGTGGGGTATTAGTTCATGTCAAAGATGGACGAATTACTAATATAGAGGGCAATCCTGATTTTCCCACTAATCATGGGTCCATGTGTAGCCGGGGCTTGGCCTTCCTTCAATTGGTATACCATCCCGATCGGTTGACCCATCCGATGAAACGGGCTGGCCGGCGCGGCGAAGGTAAATGGCAACAAATCTCCTGGGGTGAGGCTTTAGACACCATCGCAGCTAAATATGAAAAAATTAAGGAAAAGTATGGCGCTGAGGCTATCGTTCTCGGCTACGGAACCGGCCGGAATTATGAAGGCTTTCTGTATCGCTTTGCTAATCTTCTGGGAACACCCAATGTCCTCACCGCCGGACATATGTGCTATGGACCGAGAATCGCTACCAGCGGTATTATCTCCGGAAGGATGACATTATGCGACTATGAAAATCACCCGAAGTGCGTGATGGTGTGGGGGAATAATGTGGTCATCAGCAATGGTGATGAATACACCGGCGAGAATCTAAGCAGGACGTTGTCCCGAGGGGCCAAGCTCATTGTTGTTGATCCTAGGCTGACTTATTTAGCAGGACGGGCTGATGTCTGGCTCCAACTCCGGCCGGGTACGGATGCCGCCTTGGCTCTGGGTATGGCTAATATCATCGTTAACGAAGAGCTTTATGATAAAAAATTTGTCGGAAAATATGTACATGGATGGGATAAATTTATTGAGAGGGTTAGGGAATACCCTGCGGAAAAGGTCGAAGAAATCACCTGGATACCGGCGGAAAAATTAAAGCAAGCCGCCCGGCTCTATGCCCAAACCAAGCCTGCTAGCATCCAATGGGGATGCGCCATCGAGCAGAATATAAATTGCACAGACAGTGTCAGAGCTCTGGTGGCGCTGATGGCAATAACGGGCAATCTGGATGTGCCGGGAGGTAATGTCTCTCCAATGTCACCCCCCTGGAGACCGGTCTCCAGGTTTGCCATGCATCGTGATTTACCCGCAGAGCAGAGGGCCAAACGTCTGGGAGGCAGCACTTACAAATTGGCGGATAGAATAGCTGTGATAACCCCAAAAGTAGTGTGGGATGCAATTCTGACCGGCAAGCCCTATCCGGTAAAAGCAGTACACATTCACGGCTCAAACCCGGTTATTACCAGGTCTAATGCCAGCGAGGTTTACCGGGCACTAAGCCAGGTCGAGTACATGGTAGTGGCTGATTTCTTCCTTACGCCGACAGCAGAGCTAGCCGATATTGTATTGCCGGCGGCAACGTGGCTGGAAATGGAAGACATCGGCGATTACTGGAAGCGCCAGAACTACATATACCCCAGGACAAAGATCGTGCAAGTCGGCGAGTGCTGGTCAGACCACCAGATATTTATGGAACTGGGAAAAAGACTGGGCCAGAGCGCCTACTGGCAGGAGAGTGTGGAGGCTGATCTCGATTATATACTCGAGCCAATGGGACTCACCTGGCAGGAATTCCGAAGGCTCGATTACTTTAAGATCGGTCAGGAGTACCGGACGTATAAGAAACAAGGCTTCCCCACGCCTACCGGGAAGGTTGAACTATATTCGACAATCATGGAAAAGTGGGGCTATGACCCGTTGCCGGGTTACCGCGAAACACCGGAGAGTCCCGTAAATAAACCGGAGATGGTTAAGGAATATCCCTTTATCCTGATAACTGGTGCCAGGTCCCCGGTCTTCTTCACCTCTGAGCACCGTATGATTGACTGGCTGCGGGAGATAGTTCCTGACCCTGTTGTTGAGATTCATCCGGAAGTAGCCGGCAAGCTCGGGATTAGTGATGGGCAATGGGTCTTTATTGAAAGTCCCAGGGGCCGAATTAAGCAACGGGCTAAGTTGACTATAGGTATTGATCCCAGGGTTGTGGCGGCACAGTACGGCTGGTGGTTTCCTGAAATAAAAAACCCGGGACACGGCTGGCAGGAATCAAATATCAATATTCTGACCGATAATGACCCTGCAGGCTACGATGTAGCTATGGGTGCCGACAACCTCAGGGTCCTGATGTGTAAGATATATCCTGCAACATAAATGGAGTTAATATAAATGGAATTTGCTCTTATTGTCAATACCGAGGACTGCGTTGGCTGCCATGCCTGTGAGATAGCCTGTAAGCAGGAACATAACCTGCCTGTTGGACCAAGATTAATTAGAATTTTTTCTGATGAGCCCCGGCACATTAATGGTAAACTGCAATTGAGGTATAAAGTAGCATGCTGTATTCAATGTAGCCATCCTCCGTGTAAGGACGCGTGCCCAGTTAATGCTATAACCAGAAGACCGGATGGCATTACGGTTATTGTTGAGGAACTTTGTAATGGTTGCAAGAAATGCATTGAAGCTTGCCCCTATGGAGTGATGCAATTTGACGAGGTAAGGAAGGTCGCCCGGAAATGCGACCTGTGTGCCACGCGGCTGGATAAAGGCTTAAAACCTGCCTGTGTCGCCGTATGCCCCAGCCACTGTATTTATTTCGGGGATAGAAAAAATATCATGCAGAGATTGGGTAAAGAAAAATCGATTATTTCATGAGCCACCGGGGCGCAGTGCAAGCCCACTCTTGATAATACGCCGTATTTTTCTTTTGCTAACAGAAGCCTCCGAGTTTCTGTCATCAACCTCTTCAAATGTCCGTTCCGCATCCTTAAAGTGCGGCGACCTTTTCCCTTTATCCAGTGCCAGTACGCCCCTAAACTGACCGAGACCGCCCCGAAAAAGCTAGTGGCGGAAGAATTACGGGATAATATGATATTTATTAATGCCGACGGTAAACAGAAATACCAAGGGAAAATAGCAAAAAATCACATATATATTCTATTGATTTTATGTCAGCCTCTGTGCTACTATATCATAATAATGAGCAAAAAATAGCCTATCGGTCGAAATGGAAAGCCTAGAAGGAGGCGATTATGGAGTTAACGGTTGAAAATGTTACTGCTGGAATTATCGGGTTAGGTGTTGTTGTTCTAATCGGGTTACTTGTGATTGCCTGGTTTTATTTGAGGGGTATTCGTAAAGGGTTCGAGTCTATGGAAAAGGATACCAAAGTATTCAGCGATAGCTCAAAAAGCTTGAGTCTGGATATAAAATCGCTTACATTGAGCCTAAGCGCGCTCGGTCAGGACATCAGAAACATGAACCAGTATTCAGCCGCCTTGAGCCAGGATATGAAAACGTTTAACCAGAACATCGATAACCTGGGCATCAATATCGAGAAACTAAACGGCAGTGTTACCGGGCTGATCGAAAGCCAGAACAAAACGACGGAAGCAATCGGGAAGGTTGAACAGAAGCAAGACGACGAAGCTAAATCAATCGAGCGCATATCAAAGCATTTTTCAGAGTAACACCAGAAAACCCAACGCAAACAGCTAATAAAATATATATGCCGCAGCAGGTTCAGGGAAGTGACAGCGATAATACATCGTGCACTTCCCTTCTTAATTCAGGCTCAACTACGTTAAACCACTTGCCAAAGAGTGCAATTTCAAGGTATAATTATTCTATATTTACGGTTGGGAGGAGGACCCCATGGAACAGATCAGTTTTCCTAAATGTCAGAAATGCAATACCGGTGACCTCGTTCCTTTATCAGATTTCGGCAGTCAGGGAGCATCCATACAGTTTAAAGCCTGGGTTTGCACCAATCCTGATTGCGGATTCAATCTGAAAATCAGGAACGGTGACGTCTATAGAGATGAACCCATCATGAGCGGCACGCTACACAATTCCCGCGTCAGGCAGTAATTAAGCGATTCATCTAACCGAATTAATGATTGCGGATGGCAACCGTGCTTCCTCAAATAACAACCCTTAAGAGGGTAGCACTTAACCTGTTTTTCCCGCCGTGGTGCATCGGCTGTGGGCGGGAAGGTAAATACATCTGTGATTCTTGCTGCGAGAAGCTGCCTCTGATTTCGCCTCCCATTTGTATAAAATGCGGACGCCCGCTTACTGATAGAAACACCTGCCCCGGCTGCATTGAAGAACCGGTGGCAATAGACGGCATCCGCGCTCCTTTTTTATTTCACGGCGTAATCCGCAAGGCTATTCACGAGTTTAAATACCGTAATCTCAAGGCAGTTGCATCATCGCTAGCCGGATTTCTGTACGACTATCTTCAAGAAAATCCCATCCCCGGCGATGTGCTGGTGCCGGTACCGATACACCGGAAACGCCAGCGTGAGCGCGGCTATAATCAATCATCTCTAGTAGCCCGTGAGCTAAGCCGCAAAATCGGACTCCCTATTATTGAGGACTGCCTTATCAGGCGTATCAATACGCCGCCGCAGGTAAGGACAACCAGCGCCAGCGAACGACGCCAAAATATAGCCGATGCTTTTGCCTGTAATAACTATAATCTAAAGGGCAGAAAGGTTATACTAATTGATGACGTATCCACATCCGGAGCAACCCTGAATACCTGCGCCGGAGTTTTAAAGACCGCCGGCGCTGCCAGTGTTTGGGGACTGACCGTAGCCCTGGAAATATAAAAAGAGACTTTGAAATACAATTCTGCCTGGAGCGTGAAAAGATGGAACTTCAAATTACCGGGACGAACACGGAAATAACAGCGGCAACGAATCGCTATATCGAGCAAAAATTTAATAAGCTCAACAAACACCTCCCCGACATCATAGATATCAAGGTTGAAGTATCCGAGGAACAAACCAAGGCGCGGGAACAGCGCTACTTGATAAGGGCGACAGTCAACAGCGGTGCGGGTAAGGCAGTATTTCACGCCGAAGAAAGAGCCGAAGACCTGTTTAGAGCCACTGATAAGGTTGCTACCATCCTGACGCGGCAGCTGGAAAAACACAAGGGCAAATTATACGACCGGGGCAGGGGTAATCCTCTGGCCCGCGGCAAGTTCACGCAGCCTGAAGCAAGCAACACCGTCAAGAAGGTGGTGAAAACCAAGCGCTTCATTATCGAGCCGATGACGCTGGAAGAAGCCATCACGCAGATGGAGCAGCTCGGGCATAACTTTTTCCTGTTCTTTGACGCTAACGCCAGCGAAGTCCGTTTACTGTACCGCCGCAACGATGGCAACTACGGAATCATCGAGCCGGAATTCAAATAATGCGCCGACTATCATATTATGTCATCTTTAATACGGCAGCCGGCTGGGTGGGGATAATGGGTTCGGAAGCAGGCCTAAAGCGCACTACCCTACCCCAATCCTCCAAAGAACAGGCGATTGCAGCGCTAGGTATTGAAACCAATAAAGCTATTCTATCTCAAGAGTATTTCCGAGACCTTGTAAAGCGATTCCAAGACTACTTCATGGGCCGCCGGTTCAACTTCCGGGATAAACTCGATTTATGCGAAGGCACAGCTTTTCAGCGCGATGTCTGGAAGGCAGCCAGGCGCATCCCCTATGGAGAAACCCGAAGTTATGCATGGCTGGCTCAACAAATTGGAAAACCAGGCGCGGCGCGGGCTGTAGGGCAAGCTCTGGGGGAAAATCCGCTACCGATAATCATTCCGTGTCATCGCGTGCTCAATAATAACGGCGCATTGGGAGGATTTAGTGGGGGTCTTAAGATGAAAAAATACCTACTTGCTCTGGAAAAACATATAGTAAATAATATATAAAGCAAGTTAATATTGAAACTTACCCCCGGTAATATTAGCCTTATAAAATCTTTTCCTGGCTTCTACGGCGCCCCCTTAGCATCTGGTTCAGGAAATCCGTCTCGTACTCTTCAATCAAGCCCTCGCCGGCAAAACTGTAATATTTATTTTCCCCAATAATAATGTGGTCGAGGACTTTTAGGCGCATAATGCGGCTGGCATAAACCAGTTCCCGTGTCAAACCTTTATCGCTGGAACTCGGCTCGACAGCACCCGAGGGATGGTTATGGACAAAAATCAGGGCGGCGGCGTTACTTTTTAAAGCGCCCTCGATAACCTCGCGGGGGGAGACGGAACTACTGTTGATAGTACCTTCGGAAAGGTCGACAGTATTTATAATCTGGTTCTGGCTGCTAAGATAAATAACCTTAAAGACTTCTTTTTTAAGCCCGCGCATAGAGTGGTAAAGATAATCGAAGACTTCCTGCGAAGAACGGTAGAAAGGCTTATCAAGTATTTTGGCTTTAAGGAACTCGCGGGCGACTTCCTGCACCAGCTTGATACCGAAGGCGCTGTGAGCGCCGATACCGGGAATTTGCTGCAGTTCTTCCACCGGCGCTTCCAGGACACCGCGCAAGGTCTGGAACTTCTTGATAGCTTCCTTGGCCGCCGGCTTGCAGTCTTTACGCGGCGTGCCCAGGCTCAACAGCAGTTCAACGATTTCATAATCATGAAAGCCGTTCAATCCGGACTTCAGGAATTTTTCCCGCAGTCTTTTTCTATGTCCTTGATGGGATTCAGGTGATAGTTTGTCTGGTTTTTCCATTTGATTAACTTCTGTTATTCGCCCGTATTGTAGCATTAAAGCTGTATCATTTCCAGAGGCGCGTTTTGTGATATAATTATCCTGAAAATAATTGTTAATATAAAAAAGGAGATCATATGGCTGATAAAGTCGTCGAAAAGAACCAAATTTTCAACAAACCGCTACCGGAAATTCTGGATGAGATACAGGACGCGGCAGCTGATGCCCGCCTAGCCGCCGAAGATGCCAGGTCCGCCGGCGAAAGAGCCGCGGAAGAGGTGATGAAACGACTACGTAAGCTGTTCCTGAAAATGGCTAAAGATATCACTGAAGCGCTGGATGAGCCGAAACCTTAACGACTTGCCCAAACCAACCGAGGCTATTGACCTTATTTTATTCCAAGCTCATGGTTCATCTGGATGAGACGGATAATGTCGGCACGGCTTAGAAGTCCGCCGCATTTTCCATGGTCATTGATAAGCACCTGGTTGATATCGTTTTTGGCAATCATTACCAGCGCTACATTTAAGTTGTCTTCCGGCGACACAGCATAAAGTGGTTCGCTGGTCATTATCTTACTGACGGGAGTTTCTACCCACTTATCCTGCGATATTTTTTTAACATCGGTAATCGTCGCGATGCCAACCAGTTGGCCCTCTTTACAAACAGGAACCGCCCTGCCCTGCTGTTTGCGGAAAATATCCCTCACCAACTGGTCTACGGTCGTCTCGGGGAATATGGTATTAACATCAGGATTCATCAGTTCCCTGACCCTAATATGGCTCAAGCGCTCCCGCAACGTAATTTCTTTACGGCTGGCGTCAGCAGAACCATTAAGAAACCATCCGATAAACGCTATCCACAGTCCGCTAAATAAACTGACGGAAATTATCAGATAAACACCCAGACCGATAAAAATCCAGCCGAATATCTGCCCTACCATCCCGGCGATATCGGTCGCCCTGGTGAGATTGCCCGTCGAGCCCCATATAATAGAACGAAGGACACGTCCGCCATCCAGAGGAAACCCGGGCAATAGATTGAAGATGCCCAGATACATATTAATCATAGCCATATAACTCAAGATGGCGGCTAAAGGCGTGGTAGTATCTCCCGGGAGTTTGGAGAATCCCCAGAATATAACTGCAAGGACAAGACTGGTGACGGGCCCCATAATAGCCATAGCGAACTCGGCGGCCGGCTTTTGTGGCTCCTCTTCCATATTGCTGGCGCCGCCGAGGAGAAAAAGCGTGATACTGTGAACCGGAATGCCCCTGGCATTAGCCACCAGCGAATGAGCCATTTCATGCAGCAACACTGATATAAAAATAAGCAGCGCCGCGATGACGCCCGTTATCCAGTAAGCCGCCGTACTCCAGCCGGGGTAGGTCACCGGGAAATATCCCTGAGCTAATGTCCAACTGAAGAATATAAAGGCAAATATCCAGGTATAATGAATACCGATAGTTATGCCAGCGATGCGGAAAAGCTTAAATGATGCTTTCATCGTTTCACCTCTTATTCAACTCCAATATAGCACTACAACCTTTCCACTTTTAGCCCCGCCTCTCCCACCAAATCGGACAGACGCTGCTGGAGTTCGGGGCAATAGCCGGTCTGGAGGCCTGGCATCTTGAGTGGGATAGCGCCGCTACCGTTGATAACGTTCAATTGAACCTCATCGCGGCCGGTGTAGGCTTTTAGGATGGAGATGACTTTTCCCAGGCGGGCGACATCGCCCTCTGCATCGTCGGTCTGCTGCAGGTTGATTATTATAAGATGCCTGGCTGCAGGGGTAACAACAGGCTTTTCTATCGTCACCTTCAGTCTTTCAGGCGCAGACCTGGCGACCGGTTCTTCTCCTTTACCAGGAGGTTGATAAAGGCGAACACTATCACAGCTTATCTGCGCCCTGTCCTCCCGTACCCTTACCCTGCCCTGGATAACAAGCTCGTTGCCTTCTTTCCAGAGCTCTTCGGTTCCAGCGTAGACCTTGGGCCAGACCATAACCTCCACCTGCCCGCTGAAATCCTCAAGAATAGCGCTGGCAAACGAACGCCCGTCCTTGGTCAGCAGATAACGCGCCGAGACGACCCTGCCCGCCAGCACCACGTTTTGTCCGTTAAGTTCCATATTTACCTCTTCACAGAATTTGGTATCAGGGGTAGCGTTACTGAAAACGGGACTGAACGGTTTTTCCGAGAAGCTGACACCCAGCAGCTCCTTTTCCCAGAAGGCTTTCTCTCTATCGGTGACTTCGGAAGGCGTCAGTTCAAGCTCAGGCAAAGGCACCGAGGTAGTTTCTCCAAAAAGGTCGAACATCGTGGACTGACCCGTTTCGCGTAGTCGCTGTTCACGCTGCGCCATGGCTAAAATACGGGATACGCTATTCAGCAAAGCGCCGCGGTTTCCCAGGCAGTCCAGCGCGCCCGCTTTTATCAGACTTTCCATGACACGCCGGTTGACCGACTGTAAATTGGCGCGACGACAGAGGTCTTCAATTGATTTAAACATTCCGTTTTTATTGCGCTCGTTAATCAAAGGCTCGATGGCGCCGCTCCCTACGTTTTTAATAGCTGCCAGTCCAAAACGGATAGAGGGACGGCCGTCTTCTTTGCTTTCAATAGAAAAATCCAGCTGGCTGCTGTTAATATCCGGCGGCAAAACTCCAATATCAAGCCGACGGCACTCAGTGATAGCACTGGCTGTCTTCTCCAATTCCCCTATATGGATAGTGAGAAAGGCATTGATATATTCCGCAGTGTAATTAGCTTTGAGATAGGCTGTTTGATAAGCAATTAAGGCATAGCACCAGGCATGTGCTCTATTGAAGGCATAGCCGGTAAAAGGCTCGATAAGAGCGAAGACTTCCTCCGCCAGTTCCGAGGTGAAATCTCTCTTTTTTGCGCCGCTGATAAAGGCCCGCTTTTCCTTCTTTAAAACCTCGGGAATTTTCTTGCCCATCGCCTTGCGGAAAATATCCGCCTGCCCCAGGCTGTAGCCGGCAAACTCCTGCACAATCAGCAGCACCTGCTCCTGGTAAACGATGACGCCGTAAGTCTCTTTCAGGATATTTTCCAGGGCGGGGTGGGGATACTGTATCGGCTTACGGCCGTGCTTGGCATCGATAAAGCGAGGGATATGCTCCATAGGGCCGGGACGGTAAAGCGCCACCATGGCGGCTATATCGCTAAAAACAGAGGGTTTAAGTTCCTTGATATACCGCCGCATGCCAGGCCCTTCCAGCTGAAAGACGCCAGCAGTTTCCCCCGCCGCGAGTAAATCATAGGTCTTTTTATCGTTCATCGGCAGGTTGTACAAATCAATATCGATGCCGTGTTTTTCTTTAATGATATCTCTGGCTTTGCCCAGGATAGTCAGGTTAGCCAGGCCGAGGAAGTCCATCTTGAGCAGTCCGATGCGGGCAATGTCATTCATGGAGAACTGGGTCATGACGGCTTCCTGGCTATTGTCCGTCCTGGCAGACCTCTGGAGGGGCACGTATCTGGTCAATGGCTCCAGAGAGATAACGACACCGGCAGCATGGGTGCTGGCGTGGCGCGAGATTCCTTCGACGCGGCGGGCGGCATTGACCAGATTGCGGACGATTTCATCTTCCTCATAAATGCTTCTAAGCTCATGATTCTCGTCCATCGCCCGGGCCAGCGTCATGCCCGGGTTACCGGGCACCAGCCGCGCCACGCGGTCGACATCGCCGTAGGACATACCTAAAGCCCTGCCGACATCGCGGATAGCTGCCCTGGCGCCAAGCGTGCCAAAGGTTATAATCTGGGCGACATGGTCCTGGCCGTATTTCCGGGTTACGTAGGCGATAACCTCGTCGCGGCGGTCGTCCTGAAAGTCCATATCGACATCAGGCATCTCCTTGCGCTCGATATTCAGGAAGCGCTCGAAAATCATACCGTGCTCCAGGGGGTCGAGGGGGGTTATGCCGAGGCAATGGAGAACGATGCTGGAAGCGGCGCT
>CAYGVP010000026.1:0-12917 GCA_964353385.1 uncultured Dehalococcoidaceae bacterium | reverse complement strand
GCATATCTAAAATTGCACGAAATATTATGAAATCAAGAATTGGCCCGTACATCTGGAGTGCCACAGTTATGGCGCTTTCGCTGGCGCTTTCCCTTTCCGTAGCCACTCGCCAGAAACCGTTCTTGGAAGCCAGTGAATTACCCTATCAGGAAACATCAATATGGTTTATGATAGTTTATTTTTTCGCGGCGGTTGTGGTTCTTGTTGTGGTTCTTTTGATAATTCCCTTGAAGAAACTCGGTCTGGTTTTCAGGCTTTTATTCACATTGTTGTTCGCCCTGGGGATTTTTATACTCGTTTATCCGGTATTGCCCGACCTTGCGGCTTATTCCCTTGCGGTATTAACAGGCATTTTATGGTTGTTCCTGGCTAAAATATGGATACACAACCTCATACTCCTTATCGCTCTGGCGGGAATCAGCTCGGCTTTCGGGTTTTTCATTTCCCCCTGGACGTTCATGATTTTTATGCTAGTTATCTCCGTTTATGACGTGCTGGCGGTGCGTTTCGGGCTGATGGTCTGGATGGCAGATAAACTATCGGAGACCGTTTCCCTGCCCGCCTTTGTATTCCCCAGAAAAATAGGCGACTTGAGACTCAACCTTAAAACCGTGCAGGTTGGCGAGCTTACAAAAGAAGCGGCGGATAAACGCGAGCATACCATCTTAGGCGGCGGCGATATCGGATTCCCTTTAATGCTCGCCAACTCCGTTTACTTCGCCTATAACATGTGGAGCGCCGTTCTCGTTGGCGCTTTTGCCGTCATCGGGTTGATGGGCGCTTTTATCATCCAGAGAGTCTGGCTCAAGGGCAAGCCCATGCCTGCCTTGCCGCCTATCGCCGTCGCTTCGCTTATCGGCTTCCTTATAGCATCGAATTTCCTTAAATAGAGTTATTATATGGGCAATACCAGGCAATCCAGCATAGACGTCTATTATCACAAGACCGTTGCCTTCCACTTTGGGAAACAAAGCCTTCAATTCCGGACATCCCGGCAGCTTTTCAGCAGCCATGATATAGACACCGGCACTAAATTCCTCCTACGCACTATCGCCGAAGCTGACTATCCCCCTTTTCAGCGTATCCTTGATGTCGGCTGCGGCTACGGGCCCCTCGGTCTGACGCTTAAAAGCCTCCAACCCGCAAGCCTGGTGCACCTGTTCGATAGGGACGCATTAGCGGTGGACTATTCCCGGCAGAATGCCGCGCTTAACGGACTGAACGATGTTGTAATCTACGGCAGCCTCGGCTACGACGATATTAAAAGGAATGACTTCGACCTTATTGCGGCTAATATCCCAGACCACGCCGGGGAAACGGTAATCGCCTATCTCCTGCGGGAGGCGCGGTATTATCTGGCGCCTGGCGGCATTGCTGCTATCGTGGTTGTCACCCCGCTCGAAGAGATAGTCGGTAAAATCCTGGCGGAAACTCCCGGCGCGGAAATAGTCCTCAAGCGTAATCACTCGGGACATGCGGTCTTTCATTACCGGTTCTCCGACGTTAAGACTCCCCTAAAGCCCGAAAATAGCGCCCTGGAGCGCGGCATTTACCACCGGCAGGATATCAACATCCGACTGGAAAAACTTGAGTATCAAGCGCAAACTGCCGATAGCCTGCCGGAGTTCGATTCTTTAAGCTACACCAGCAAATTGTTAATAAAGGCTTTAGAAGAAATGCGGGGCGGGGAGCATAATAATGCTCTAGTCTATAATCCGGGGCAGGGGCATGTAGCGGTGGCTTTGTGGAAGCTCTTGCAGCCGGCATCTATAGTCCTCGTCGACCGCGACCTGCTGGCGCTCCGGTATTCCCGGTTAAACCTTAACCTTAACGGTTGCCCTGCCGACCGCGTTAGCGTTTTGCATCAGGCGAGTCTGGACTTGAAACCCGGGGTTAAATTCGACCTTATTATCGGCTCGTTAAGAGAGGATGAAGGCAAAGACGCCGCCTTTTTATTGCTTGATAAAGCGTTCGCCTTACTTGCCGATAAAGGGAAAATCTTAATATCTGCCGGCTCAACGGCTATCACCCGCCTCGCCGACTATGTAGCGTCACAGGGGCTTCTCCGCATCAAAGCAAGAGAGCGGCGGAGGGGCTACGGACTATTGTCGCTGGAAAAACTTAACAGAGAAAACAAGATACGATAATCCTTTCTGTTTCATCGACTCTTTACTTAACATAACACTAATACCGAATCCAAAAACCTATTTGCTTCGCTTCGTTTCCAACCCCTCACGACTAAATGCCATCCTGAATATTTTGTGTTTATTTTGTGAGGATTGTTTCAAATTCTGTAATGCGTTTGTGAGTTTAATCAAATATACTCAGGTATACCCATGTTGATGAGGAGTGTTTGGAATGCCGGTACTTATAGATGGCCGCATATATTATAGAACTGCGGAGGCGTTTCGCGTTATCGGCATCAGCCGAAATACGCTGTATCGCTGGCTCCAGAAGGGCATTCTTAGCGGCACCGAGCGCCGTGACAGCCGGGGCTGGAGGCTTTTTACCCGGGAGGAAATAGACCAGTTAAGTAAAACCATCAATTCTATTACCGGGGTCGATTCCCAATCATAGAAAGGAGACACTGGCCATGCCGGACAAGAAAATACTCGTAGTAGATGATGAACCTAATGTCGTCAGGACATTGACATTCGTACTAAAGAAAGAAGGCTATGATGTATCTTCGGCGGTGAACGGCGAGGAAGCTATCGCTAAAGTCCGTGAGTCAAAACCAAGCCTGATGTTCCTCGACATAATGATGCCAAAGAAGGATGGCTATGAAGTTTGTCGAGAACTAAAGAACGATTTAAACTTGCGTGATATTCACATCGTTATGCTCTCCGCTAAAGGGCAGGAAGCGGATAAAGAGATGGCTTTAAATGCAGGAGCTAATGAGTTTATGACCAAACCTTTCAGCCCTATAGGAGTTATAGGGAGAGTGAAGGAGTTGCTGGCGTAAGATGGATAAGACGAAGGAAGCTACGGGGTTAAAGCTAAGAGGTAGTAACAAAGGGAGAAGGAATATGGTACATAATACCGTCGTGCGTAAGGCAGCCGCAGTGCATAAAGAAACCCTTAAGCGTAAAGAAATACTGGCGCGCTATGAAGCGGAAGAGCTTTATGAAATTATAGCTAAGAACTCGCCGGTCAGCATTTACATCGTTCAGGACGGGCGTTTTTGCTTTGTAAATCCCCAGTTCCAAAAAACTTCCGGCTATAGCGAGGAGGAGCTATTGGGACTACAGCCCTTGGGGCTTGTCCATCCTGAAGACCGGCAGAGAGTGAGGGACCATGCCATAGCGATGTTAAAGGGGCAAATTCTTACCCCCTGTCAGTTCAGGATTTTTCATCGGGATGGTGAAATTCGCTGGGGCGTAGAGACAACCACCTCTGTTACTTACAGGGGGAGAAAAGCATCGCTGGGAAACATGATAGACATCACGGAATCAAAGCAGATGGAGAGGGCTTTACAAGAATCAGAGGAAAAGTTTTCCAAGGCTTTCCGTGCCAGCCCAGAATCGATTACCATTGTCACAGTAAAAGACGAAAAGTATATCGATATAAATGACAGTTACACACAAATAACCGGCTACTCCAGGGAAGAATTGATAGGCAACACTTCAACCTACATAAATATCTGGGCGAGCCCTGAAGAACACGCGAAAATGCAAAAGATGATGCAGGAACAGGGCAGGATTTACAACGAAGAATTTGACTTCCGTACGAAATCAGGCGAAATCCGCACAAGGCTGCTTTCGCTGGAAAATATCATCATAAATGGAGAGCCGTGCACAATCGGCGTTTCGACAGATATTACCGACCGTAAGCGTATGGAAGAGCAACTTAAACAGCGTGCGGAGGAACTGCAAGCCGCTAACGAAAAACTACAGGAACTGGATAAAATGAAGGATTCATTTCTTTCTACGGTGTCCCATGAGCTGCGCACGCCGCTCACTTCTATCAAGAGTTTCGCCGAGATACTCTTGACCTACGATGAAGATAAAGAGACCCAAAGAGAATTCCTAACCATTATCAATCAGGAAAGCGACCGCCTGACTAAACTCATAAATGATTTTCTTGACCTTTCCAAGATTGAAGCCGGGCGGATGCAGTGGGACGATAGAGAACAATCATTGATTCCGATTGTGCAAAACGCATTAAATATTACCCAAGCCTTGGCCAAGGAAAAGAATCTGATAATTGAATTTAATGCGCCGGAAGACATGCCGGTCGTCTCATGTGACCGGGACAGGCTGATGCAGGTAGTCACCAACCTGCTTAGCAACTCGATAAAGTTTACGCCAATCGGGGGCAAGATTATAGTGGGAATAAAGGCGGCGGCGGGCGGTTCCGATGGAAGCTCTGGAACGGTGGTAGTTAGCGTCGCCGATAACGGAATCGGCATTGCCCCGGAAAACCACGAAGCTGTTTTTGAAAAGTTCAAGCAGGTGGGGGACACGCTGACGGATAAACCCAAAGGGACCGGATTGGGTTTGCCTATCTGTAAAGAAATTGTGGAACATTACGGGGGTAAAGTATGGGTGGAGAGCGAGCTGGGCAAGGGCGCCGTATTCTTATTCTCTTTGCCTATCGTGCCGCCGGCGGAGGTAAAAGCGCCCGTACCGGAAGTCAAGGAAAAGCCGGTAGAAAAGGTCCAGGAAGGTAAACTGATTTTAATCGTGGATGATGAAGATAATATTCGTCAATTCCTGGCACATGAGTTCACGAAAAAGGGATATAACGTAATAGAAGCCTCAAACGGTAAAGAAGCTTTGAATTTGACAAGAGAACGCCGTCCGGACCTTATTACTCTTGACGTACAAATGCCGGATATCAGTGGATTCGATGTCACTGCCGTGTTAAAAAATGATGACGACACTAAAGATATACCAATCCTCATCCTTTCTGTAATAGAAGACAAATTTAAGGCTTATAAGCTCGGCGCAAATGACTGCTTGACGAAACCCTTTGATAATGAGGAGCTTGTTGCCAAGGTAAACCAGCTATTGATAGGAACGAAAAAGACGATACTAGTTGTAGATGATGATAGATCTCTGGTCAAGTCTGTTAAATATCATCTGGAGCACAAGGGATACTCAACCTGCGCCGCTTATGATGGTGTGCAAGCTATGGAAATGGTAGAAAGCCACCGCCCTGACCTTATTGTGCTGGATATCATCATGCCGAACATGAACGGCTACGAAGTTATCAAACATTTAAAGACCAAGCCGGAAACAGCAAACATACCTATTGTTCTCATGACCGGTATTGAAATTGATGGGGGTAGAGTTAAAGCCTTATCCGTGGGAGCCGCTGAATATATCACTAAATCCGGCAATTTCAATAAATTATATGAGACTATAGATAATATCCTGGCAAGCAAAGCGAGTAAAATCAGCGCCTAAATATTTCAATAGAAAATTTGCGTAGATTATCAAGCAGTCTTTAATAGAGCGGTGATTTTCTCTAACAGCAATGCCCGGTCGATAGGTTTGGTGAGGTATTCACTGGCGCCCACCTTTAAGCCGGTAATCTTATCTGCTTCCTGACCCTTGGCAGATAGCATTATTATAGGCAATTTAGCTGTAAGGGGGTCTTGACGCAGACGGCTGCAGATTTCAAAACCATCTAATCCAGGGAGCATAACATCCAGTATCAAGAGATCAGGATTTTCACTCTTTGCCATTCTTAAGCCCGCCATGCCGTTGGAAGCAGATATTACATCATAACCTTCCTTTTGTATGATGTGAGTAATGGCCCTGGAAAAGCTGGGGTCATCCTCAACGATTAATATTTTCTTAGGGATAGTAATCACCCCCTTTTTCGAATCTACTGATAGCTCATCGGAATATATTATAGGACATCTCCGCTTATTAATCTACGTTAGAAACAGACTTGGGCAGTTTAGTATTTTGTAAAAGGACTGATTTTAGTACCGGTTAGCGTAATATTGACAACGATATAATATCTGTAATAAAATAAGCTGGTTTCTCCGGAGCTGTTTAACCTAAAGCGCCATCTATGGTGAACAGCCGGCAGATGAAAATCTCGACGGCATAGCTGGAAACGGCAATGCTTCCTGGATGGAAAAGGAGAAAAGGTGAAATCAGGTTATACATTAATGGCGCGCTTCGCAAGAGGTGACGCTATTTTTATATCCTCCTTTTCTATTGTGTCGATCCAGGATCGGAAAAATATTTTCTTTTAAGAAGGAAGGACTTGTATACTTATAGATCATTTATTCGGAACATATCTAAAATCTAACACATATTAAGATAAGGAGCGATAATAAGTTGAAAAAAAAATCAATAGTAGTTATTGCGTTAACGCTTGTGATGATAATTATGTTTAGCAGTTTATTTGGTTGCAGTCAGTCTGCATCAACATCTATTCCTGCCGCTTCTCCGGAGCAAAACAAAGAAATTACGGTCTTTGCCGGCGCTGCCAGTAAACCGCCTTTAGATGAAGCCGCAGAAATGTTCAAAAACAAAACTGGTATACAGGTATATTGTACGTATGGCGGCTCTGGTAGTGTTCTCTCACAAATGGAACTATCGAAAACCGGGGATTTATATATACCCGGCTCTCCCGACTATATTCCTAAAGCCGAACGAAAAGAAATTACTGATCCAAAATCCACGAAAATAATAGCATATCTGATTCCGGTTATCGCCGTACAAAAAGGTAATCCTAAAAATATTACGTCTTTAGCTGATTTAACGAAGCCGGGAATTACTGTCGGCATAGGCAACCCCGCATCAGTCTGTCTGGGTTTATATTCGGTTGAAATACTGGAATATAATAATCTATTAGAAGACGTGTTTAAAAATATTGTAACTCAAGCGGCAAGCTGTGATGCCACCGCTACACTAATATCCTTGAAATCAGTAGATGCTGTAATTGGCTGGGATGTTTTTCAATACTGGGATCCGGAAAATATTGATGTTGTCTACTTAAAACCGGAACAATTGCCAAGAATATCATATATACCGGCTGCAATTTCAACCTTTACTAAAGATGCAGTAAGCGCAAAACAATTTATTGATTTCCTTACTTCTGATACCGGTCAAGACATATTCACCAAATGGGGTTATATTACTAAGGAAACAGAAGCTAAGAAATTTGCTCCCGATGCTGCTATTGGAGGTGAATTTCAAATTCCGGATTCATACAACAAACTAATCAAGTAAAATATCGAAAAAGGTGTCATAATTCTATAGTTATCAGTCTCCAGTTGGTAATAAGTCAGCACTAAAGAAGATGGGGGGAAACTTGGTATATGTTTAATATCCTTAAGGGAGCTAAAGGCGAGAGAGCATTTAAGATGGCCACTATTAGTGCGCTGGCAATATTGGCTATCTTTTTTATTAGTATTTTCGTTTCTCTCCTGGCTTATACCAACTGGAGCACCTTTATCGATACGCTCTTTTCAAAAGACATTCTTTTTGCCATCAGATTGACCCTTATTACAGCCACCATAGCCGCGGTAATATCTATCATGATTGCAATACCCGTGGCTTATGCTATCTCAAGGGCAAGATTCCCGGGTAAAGATATCGTTGACAGCCTACTCGACCTGCCTATCGTAATTTCGCCGATAGCGCTTGGCGCGGCGCTGATGGTTTTTTTCAATACTCCCGTAGGTGCGGCAATCAATAATAATGTTATTAAGTTCGTTTTTTCAGTACCTGGTATTATATTGGCACAAGTTACTGTAATCAGCGCCTTAGCAATCCGTTTACTAAAATCCACTTTTGATAGTATTGATCCCCGGTACGAGCAGGTTGCCAGAACACTGGGCTACAGTAAGCCCGAGTCTTTTTTTAAGGTTACTTTGCCTTTAGCCAAGAACGGATTGATCGCAGCCGGAATTCTTACCTGGGCCAGAGCTACCGGTGAATTTGGCGCAACGGTCACCCTGGCGGGAGCAACAGCTATGAAAACAGAAACCCTACCGACAGCCATATTCCTTAGTCTCGCTTCAGCCGATGTGGAAAAAGCTGTTGCGGTGATTTTTATATTGGTCATCATTGCGATAGTGGCTTTATTGGTTATTAGAAAAATTACCGGCAGAAGATACCAGATATGATAGAAATAAAAAACCTTTCTGTAAATTTAGGTGAGTTCCACCTCAAAAATATCAATATGACTATCCGGGACAGCGAATATTTTGTTGTATTAGGACCGACTGGAGCGGGTAAGACAGTATTGATGGAATGTATCGCTGGTCTTGTTTATCCTAAACTAGGCAGTATATGGTTCGACAACAAAAATGTTACCCATCATACTCCTGAAGAACGAAATGTCGGCTATGTCCCTCAGGACTATGTATTATACCCGTTTTTGAATGTTGCCGATAATATCGCTTTCGGTTTGAAACCAACGCGAAAAACAAGACAAGACGTTAAGAAGAAAGTACAGGCACTGGCTGCATTAGTAAGAGTCACTCACCTGTTATCGCGTTACACTGTTTCTCTTAGTGGTGGGGAAAAACAACGAGTAGCCTTAGCGCGTGCGCTGGCTACTTCACCACGAATTTTGTTACTCGATGAACCTCTTGGAGCTCTTGATCAGCGGACTTCAAAATATCTTAGGATTGAATTGAAAAGCATTCATCGTCAACTAGGAATAACCGTAATTCATATTACTCATAACCTTATGGAAGCTATAGAAATGGCAGATAGACTGGCTATAATTCAGGATGGATGTTTGGAACAGGTGGACGAGCCGGAAAAATTACTCTTCCATCCTGCCAATGAAAAGGTTTCCGATTTTATCGGGGCACCCAATATTCTTGATTGTGACGCCTGTCGAGGCCTTGGACAAGGAGTGACAGAAGTCGAATGCGGCAATCTAAAACTAGTTGTCTCTCAAGAAGGGGAGGTAATTCATAAAGTCGCTATTCTGCCAAGGCATATTTATGTTTCAGAAAGTAAGCCACCGGGACGCGGCGTTAATTGCTTTCAGGGGAAAATCACGTACATCAAGGACGTTGGCAATTCTGTAAGGATTGGAGTTGAGACGGCTGGTAAAAATCTGATGGCGGAGTTACCTATGAATCTTTTCGAGGGAATGGACCTGGAAGTGAATAAAGATGTTTTCCTGATATTACGTATGAGCCGGATAAGAGCTTACAAAGAAGACCGTGGTTGATGAAGGAGTGTCTCTCATTAACTGTTTCTTCCATACCAGCGGGGAAAATGCTGGCAGGCACTGGATTGAAGTATCTTTGCATAAATTGCATGCGCCGCTTATCAACGAAGGTCACGAATGCTATGTCTATCTTCCTCCCGAACATATCGCCATTATCAAAGATTAGTTAGTAATATGGGATAAAAAAGGGGAGCAGAAATGCCCCCCTCGTATATTTAAATCGGCTTATTCACTACCACTGGACAAACATGGGCATGTCTGATTCTCTTGCACTATAACCAGACTTCTGGTAGAGAGTCATTAAGTATTTTGCCTATTAGGCAATAGCCGGCGGTTTACGAAACCGTTTAGGGCTTTGTTACCCTAGAATTCCTCATATTGGAGTTGGTGCTACGTAATTCCCGCTCACCAGTGACCATATGGTACTGGCTGATGGATCAATGCTCCAGGGAACGCCGCCGTTAGTCCGGGTTTGGTATCAATAAATTTAAAATATTTCCATTCCTTCATTATCATGGCGTGATTTCATAGTAGATTGTCCCGCTTAATTGCACATCCGGTATGCCAGACGCCCCCAACTTCAACCAGAGGCTGTTATTGGTCACCGTGTTTCCACTCTCATCAGTCTGGGTTCCGGTACCAAACGCAGTGTAGCCTGTAGAGAGGACAAGCACAGCGCCGTCAAGAGTGTCATCGTCGTCAGCTTTCAAGGCAAATTCTCCATAGCCCGGATTGACATTGTTAGTTAGCGTTATAGACTGTCCAGCGCCTGACCATAGAGAGCTAGCTTTCACCCGAATATTGTAATTGCCGTTGCAGATATATGTTATCGAGATGTCGGTGACACGGTTGGTAGTGTTATCGGTAAAACCGCTGCCCAGTGATATTGTGCTCTCCCAGATAATATTAACTGTATTTACCGTGATCTCGCCATACCAATTCATGGTGGGAGGGGTTGAATCATAGTTGAAGCCGGTCTGTCCAACGTTATTACTGGCCTTAGCGGCGACTTGCCATCTGGCACTGCCAGAGGTCGCAGTAGCTACCTTCCCCACGGTGAAACGAAATATAAAATCGCCGGGAAGCGAGCCAGGTGACGAGCATGCTCCCAGCGCCCAAGTGGTGCCTGACGGTTCAATGACAAAACTGTCTGTCGATTGTGTCCAGGTGATCATGGCGCAGTTTTGAGTATCGGCCGTCATGCCGTCGAATGTGCTCTCCGAGTGATCACTGCCGCTGCTATCGTACCAGAGCTTTAGAACCAGCGTGTCCAAGGTAGACTTACCATCATCATTGCTCAAATTGACGGTGACTGTATACTGCACCTGTGGGGTCATGGAGGCGTCAACCAAGGTGACGCTGTTGACAGTCGGAGGAGTTCTCATTTCGCCAACGCAAAAATCACTAAATGAAGTAATCCCGGTTGCCTGCGTGCTCGTGGCTGTCTTTGTTCCTACGTTCGGATATGTCCAACCGCCGCTGTATTGACCAACGATAAAATTACTGGGGTTAGCACCACCAAGGATATCACCAGCAACAAAGGTAAATGTCACGTTGCAGCTATTAAAAACAATGTCGGAGTTCGTCAAGCTCCAATATTCATTGACATCCTTGCTCGAATTGATAAGGCAGGTTCCGATATTGGGATGTTGACCCGAACTCACCTTTACGATAAGGTTTCCGGCTGTAGCGACATTGCCGAAGACCACGGTCATCGGATTGTAGGCGCTGGCTGTGCCGACCTCAAATGTTCGCGAGGTCGCACCCAAAGCAACATTCTTCTGTAAATTGCCGATAACGTGCCCACTGGTCCGCGATACTGTTCCCCCAGCCGAGATGATTACTGTATTCGAACCGGCCGATAAATTTCCCGAAGTAAAGGTGAGGGTGCCGTATATTGTCAGGTCACTATTGAGAGTAATTCCATTACTGTTGTTAATGGTGAGATTGGTCAAATCTGTCACGCTGCTCGGAATATTGACTCCCGCCGAACTACCGCCAAAAGACAAACTTGAAGACGAATCGGTATCCAAATTAGAAGGAGTCCCGGCAATGGTCGGACCGTTAAGGGTCAGCGTGTTAGCGTCTATTGTAAACATGCCCGAGGTCAATGTGAGCGTACCGCCCACGGTCACTGCGCCACCTATGCTGATTCCGCTGGCACGATTGATAGTCAAGTTGTTCAACGTCACCACCGGCAGCGTCGTGCTGTCCCCGGAACCACCAAAGATGATATTTGAGGATGCGCCGCCGGTCAGGCTCCCGCTCGTGGTTGAAAGCGCGCCGTTTAGCGTCAAGGTGTTCGCTCCAATCGAGAGCGCGCCGCTGGTCAGGATGAGCTCGCCGTTAATCGTCGGACTCGCTGTCAGCGACGCTCCGTTCGAATCGTTCAGTTCCAGATTGCCATAAATGCCCGAGCCAGAGAGCGAATGTGAAGCTGCTCCGCCGGCAAGGTAAATCTCTCCGGCGCCGCTGTGCGTGCCGGAGTTGGCCACATTCCCGTTAGCAGTGACGATGAAGCCGCCGTCCGCTAGCGTTGTATTACTGCTAATCGTCAGCGTACCAGAAACGGTGATGGCGCCGGTGAGTGTAGCCGTGTTGCCACTCCCGACATTGATGGTAAAATTTCCAAAATTTGACTCGCCGATTTGAGGCGCTGCGCCGGTGAAGGTTGCAGTACCTGTAGCCGTGAAGGTGCCGCCGGATTTCGCCCAGGTATCAGCGCCGGTGCCTGTCACGGTAATGGTATTGCCATTATCAACCAGCGTGCCGACGGTCTGATTAAATGTACCGATTGAGATTGGAGTCGAGGCAGTCATGTTTGTTGTTCCGCTGGACTCGTAATTCAAAGCGCCGGTAACCGTGAAGCCGGCGTTACTTGTCATCGTCGCCGAGCCTGAAATAGTTAAATCACCGCCAATGGTAGTGACACCGGTCATTGTCTTGGCGCCGCTGCCGGAAAGCGTGAGGTTATTATAAGCTACACCAGCCACGGTCTGTACGCCGGCGCGGTACCATTCAACTGTACCTGTACCTGCCGTGAATGTTCCGACTGAACCGCTGACACTGCCGCCGATTCTCAAGGTACTGGAGCCGCCGTTGAGTGTGCCGTTGGTTCTCGTCCACGCACCGGTAAACGTATGCGTCAAACCGTCGCCAAGGTTGAGCGTTCCGTTCAAGCCGTTGATTGTCAGCGCACCGCCGTTCACATTACCGGTGAAATTTGCCGTGCCTCCGGTCTTGGTCATGGATACAGTGCCCGTGGTCGTGAAGCCGTCAATGCTCTGGGCTGCCATCGTATACGCGATGACAATCGCAGAACTGCCGGCAGTAAATGTGCCGTTATTAACGAAATTACCGCCAAGTGTGAGCTGATAGTTGGCGGTAGCTAAAGTTGCGTCTTCATTGATGGTGAGCGGGATTGAAGCATTAAAGACTTTGGCAGCATTCAAGGTTATCGTTCCGGTATTGGCGATAATGACGCCACCGGTTGCCGTAAATGGGGTTATCCATTCTTCTGAAGAAACAGTTCTTGCCGTTGCTGTGTTGTATTGCAGTGTTGCACTTCCGCCGTAGGTTATAACACCGGTTGTCACGGTAACTGTTGCCGTTCCCTCCATGGAAAGTATGCCATTTACTGTTGGTGTAGTGCCAAATGTCTTTACACCTGAACCAGAAAGGGTAAGGTTATTGTATGTCACAATAGCGCATGTCTGTGCGCCGGCGCGGTACCATTCAACCGTACCCGTACCTGCCGTAAA
>CAYGVP010000025.1:0-13061 GCA_964353385.1 uncultured Dehalococcoidaceae bacterium | reverse complement strand
CTTAATCCTCATGGGCATTACCTACAAACAGAGTTTCGGGCAGTTCAGTCTGGGCAATGTGGTGCCTTATGTGTTGAAAAATTCTCCCTGCCCGGTTATACTTTACCAGCAGTAAAGCAACGAATATTAAGAACAGGTACTAAAGAATATGAATATAGTAATCATGGGGTGCGGGCGTGTCGGTGCGAGGCTGGCTACTTTACTGGGTGAAGACGGCCACAAAGTGACTATCCTGGATAACGATACATATAGTTTCCGCCGGCTGCCGGCTTCATTCAGCGGCGCGGCCCTCTACGGCAACGGCACCGATGAAGAGTCATTGAAAAAGGCCGGCATAGAAGAAGCTGATGTTTTTGTGGCGGTAACGCAGGGGGATAACCGCAACGTCATGGCCTGCCAGATTGCCAAGCATGTTTTTAAAGTCCCGAGGGTAGTCTGCCGCATATATGACCCGCTGCGCGAAGAGATGTATAGCGCGCTGGGGTTGGAAACAATAAGCCCGACGAAGATTTTTGCTCAACTGTTAAGGGAGAAGATAGAGGGTCAGGAATAATTATGTATATCATTATCATTGGGGGAGGCCGGGTGGGTTATTTCCTGCTTAAAGCTTTACTTAAAGAAGGGCATGAGGTACTGGTCCTTGAAAAGGAAGCTCGTGTCTGTAAAACAATCACAGATGAACTAGGCAGCGTTTGCTTCCGCGGCGACGGCTGCGAGGCAGCCACCCTAGCCGAGGTCGGCACTGGCCGGGCCGATATGATGGTCGCGGTAACCGGTGACGACGAAGATAACTTGGTTGCTTGCCAGGTTGCCAAGCACAAACATAACGTACCCCGCACCATCGCCCGCATTCGCAACCCGAAGAACGCCGACCTCTTTAAAAAACTGGGAGTGGATGTTACCGTGAATACCACCGACATTATTATCGAAGTAATCGAACATGAAGTCCCCACCCATCCTGTGACCCAGCTATTGACCCTTGACGAACAAGGACTGATAATCGTTGACGTTAGAATACCTGCCGAATCTAAAACGGTGGGGAAAATGGTAAAGGACCTTGTTTTACCCAGGGAAAGCAAGCTGGCGCTCATAATTCCTCACGAAGGCGGCGCTCATGTTCCCGTAGCTCATACATTACTTAAGGCGGGCGACCAGATAATCGCCATCACTCCTTCCGAATATAAAGAAGAATTAAAAGCAGCTATAAGCGGCATGTAAGCCAGTCAATTCCTTCTTATGTCTATCATTCTAATAATGTCTGTGTAAATCAACTCCTGCCTCTTTGCCTGGTATTAATCAAAGGTTGTGATGTAAAGATTGATTCGCCAGATGGCGAAAGGATTTTTAATGAAGGCAGATAGGTCTATCGTCGGTTGGGTCCTGGCGGTGCTATTATTGGTGGCAGTAATCATTGTAGGCAGTGTGGTTATCAGCCAGAAAGCAAGCGGCGGTCAGGCTATCGATGTTACGCTGGGGCCAGAACGGGAAGTCACGGGAACGATATATGTTGGTGGGGAAGTGAATAATCCCGGTTATTATCCAATATTAGCTGGCGACAAGTTAGATGATATTATTGCGGCGGCGGGAGGATTGAAAGAAGGGGCTGGCCTTAATGAAGTTGAGCTTACTTTAAATGCATCAGGCGAGGAAGATGCGCCGCAAAAAATCAATATCAACAGGGCGGAAGCCTGGCTGCTGGAAGCCCTGCCGGGGGTAGGGGAGGTGAAGGCGCAGGCGATTATCGAGTACCGGACAAAGAATGGACTGTTTCGCGACATTAATGAGCTAAAGCAGGTGCCGGGCTTCGGCGATACTACCTTTGCGCAAATTAAAGACTTTATTACCGTGAACGACTGATTTCAGAGTGTGGATTTGTGTTGCTGATATTTCTTAGCGCGGTCTGGGTGGTGGGGATTTTTGTCGGTTCTATCCTAAATCTGCCGCCGCTGTTCTGCTTAATTGGCCTTGTGCCGCTCACTCTGCTTTTTTTCACCCGTCATCACCGGAAAACGATAATGCTTGCCAGCCTGGGGATTTTTCTCTGCGTAGCCGCGGCCGTTTACTCTTACGCGAGTCTTTATACCACAGATGAAGGACGCATCCACTTCTATAACGATACCGGTTCGTGGGAGATAAAAGGGGTGATAGCGGGAGACCCGGACATCAGGGACAAAAGCACCCGACTGACCATAGCAATAGAAGAAATACACTTGGGAACAGGATGGCGGGAAGTCGAGGGAACGGCGCTGGTAACCGTGCCGCGGTATCCCGAATACGATTACGGCGATTTAGTCAGCATCACCGGAGAATTGCAGACACCGCCGCGGCTTGACGACTTCGATTATAAGGGATATCTGGCGCACCAGGGTATTTACGCAACGGTATATTATCCCGGGATAGAGGTGCTGGAAAAGGGGCACGGCTCCCCGCTGCTGGCATGGATTTATGATTTGAGGGGAAGTCTGGCGCAAACGCTGGCGGAAGTACTGCCCGAGCCTCAAGCATCGCTGGCGCAGGGAATTCTATTGGGGATGAGGGGTAATATCCCCGAGGATTTAAGCAGCGATTTTACCCGCAGCGGCACGGCTCACATACTGGCGATATCCGGTCTTAATCTCGCCATCATGGCCGGAATATTAGTCAGTTTAGGGCTATGGCTTTTCGGCAGAAGGCATTATCTTTATATCTGGATCGCTTTTGTTATCATCTGGTTTTACACCATCATCACCGGCATGAATCCGCCGGTAGTGCGGGGCGCTATCATGGCCAGCATGTTCCTTTTCGCCGAGGCCCTGGGCAGGCAGCGCAGCGGCATGGCAGCATTAGCTTTCACCGCGGCGGTAATGGTCGGCATCAGCCCTTATATCCTGGGCGATGCGTCTTTCCAGTTAAGCTTTCTCGCTATGGCAGGACTGATATTTATTTTACCGGTGCTTAGAGATGCCGGAAGGCGATTAATCACTGCCCGGCTGGGCGATGAAGGATTTGTAATATCAACCTTAAATGTTATCATCGACAGCATGAGCGCGACACTGGCGGCGATAATAGCCGTCTGGCCGTTAATCGCTTATTACTTCGGTATTTTTTCGTTGGTGGGTCCGCTGGCTACTTTCCTGTTAACACCGGTATTGCCCGTCATTATCATTTTAGGCTCGCTAACGATGTTGCTCGGCCTGGCTTCGATAGCGATGGCGCAATTTTTCGGCTGGCTGGTCTGGCCGTTTTTGTCGTATATGATACTGGTCGTTAGCGGTCTGGGGGCGCCTGCGATTTCTTCCATCGAGGTCAGCTGGATGAACCCTGTTTTCATCGTTTGTTATTACGTAGTTTTGGCGGCGTTAATCTGGCTGCACAGCCGCTGGCAGAAATTGCGCAGCCTGTTCTCTGGCGTGTCTGGCGCAATGAAAGAGGGCATGACTAAATCAAGCGGATTTACCCGAATAATAAAGTGGGCTATCGCGCCGCTGCTGGTGGCAGCCGTCCTGGTGGCTTATACTGCCGCTACCATGCCTGACGACAAGCTGCATGTCAGTTTTTTAAATGTGGGGCAGGGTGACGCCATACTTATACAAAAAGGAAGCCGGCAGGTGCTTATCGACGGCGGGCCCAGTCCCCAGGCAGTCACTCTGGAGTTGAGCCGGCAGATGCCCTTCTGGGACAGGAGCATCGACCTGGTGGTTTTGACTCACCCTCATGGAGACCACCTGGCCGGTTTGCTGGAGGTGCTGCGCCGTTATGATATTGGTCAGGTGCTTTACACGTCGCTCGATTATGAATCGTCGTTATACGATGAGTGGTTAAGATACATTAAAGAAACAGGGATTAAAAGCACTATTGTCTGTGCCGGACAGCGTATCGACATAGGCGATGGGGTCTTTTTTGAGGTGCTTTGGCCTTCGGCAAATCCTATCAAAGGTAGCAATACAGATGCCGACCCGAATAGCGCCGTGTTGCTGCTAAAAGAAGGCGATATCAGTTTTTTACTGACTGGCGATACTACAAGTGAAGCGGAATGGGAGCTTATCCGGGAGCGTGCGGTAGTTAACACCACCGTTATCAAAATCGCTCACCACGGTTCGTTGAGTTCTTCAACGACGGAATTTTTATCGGTGGTTAATCCTAAAGCGGCGGTTATTTGCGTCGGCGCGAATAATACATACAGTCTCCCGAACAATGAAGTGATAGAGAGGCTGGAGGCAAGGTTAGGGGAGAATAACATTTACCGCACGGATAGAGACGGCACGATAACCTTTATTACCGACGGGGAGAGGTTGTGGGTGGAGGAAGACAAGTAATTAGCTTTTCCTCACCAGCAGGCAAATATTCCGAGAAAATATCTTGATGGGGAACTTATACCTGGCTTCCGGCGATGATTTAATAATTTCAAAGCCAGCCTGCCTTATCAGCTTCTCAAACTCATAATAGGTGAACAGGTAATAGAAACGGTAAAGAGTTTTAGCCTTGCTTTTCCAGGGGCGCATGAAACTCTTTTTCTTGAACCAGTGGCGGGGCTGCCACCTGTTCCAGATGGTGATAAAAGCCTCACCGCCGGGTTTAAGCACACGGTAAAGCTCTTTTAACGCTTGCGTTCTGCCGTCTTTATCTTCAATATGGTGGTAAACGGCGATGGCGATGGCAAAATCGAAAAAGCCATCTGCATAAGGTAATTGACGCGCGTCGGCTTCCTGTAAATCAACTTTAAACTGATATTTTTCAGCGTAGTTTTGCGCCAGTTTAAGCATCTCGTGGGAAAAGTCCACCCCGTGTAACTCAAACGACTCTTTAAAAGGGGGAAAGTCCGGCCCGTGAGCGCAGCCTACGTTAAGCAGGTTGCCATGCCGCCAGCGCTGCGCCAGTTGTTCCAACTCGGTTTGGAATCTGGAGTGATGCCGGTAATTATACCGGGACGATGCTATAAGGTTGTAGGTATCCCGCGTTGTTGATTTCTTATCCAAAATATCTAAATCACCTTAAGTTTGTTTTTCATTACTTGTTTTATTAGTTTTTCTCGTCTTTATAGTAATAATGTGCACCGTAACGCCGGCAGCCACGAGCGCCAGTATTATTCTTATTGCTAGGTTTTGCGTGCCTATCCATATTGAGATACCGATGGACAACCATAGCAGGGTAAGCGTAAATATTTTAATCTTCAGCGGCATTCCCTTGCCTTCGATATAATTCCTGATATAGAAGCTGAACAGTTTGTTGTTCAGCAGCCAGTGGTAAAATTTTTCGGAACCGCGGAGATAGCACGCGGCAGCCAGCAGCAAAAACGGAGTTGTCGGTAATATAGGTACAAAGATACCCACTATGCCTATCGCCGTAAAAATCGTTCCCGCTAATACCAGTAGTCTTTTGCGCGTTGTAGTAGACATAGATTGTTGACATAAGTCCCTATCTGCTAAACTTAAAGAGGTCGCCTTTTAATAATATGGCTAAGATAAGGAAATTTACAAGGACTATCTCCGGTGTGACGCCGCTGGCGGTAATGACCGCACCGATGAGCTGCCCCGGCAAATGCGTTTACTGCCCGACTTATCCTAACGCGCCCCAAAGCTATACTCCGGAGTCGCCGGCGGTGCTGCGCGCAAAGCGTTTCGATTACGACGCTAAACAGCAGGTAAAAGCCCGGCTTGACATGCTGACGGATATGGGCCATCCCACCGATAAAATCGAGCTGATTATCATGGGCGGCACTTTCCTGGCGCAGACGGTCGACTACCAGTACCGTTTTGTCAAGGAAT
Source organism: uncultured Dehalococcoidaceae bacterium (assembly GCA_964353385.1). GTDB lineage: Bacteria > Chloroflexota > Dehalococcoidia > Dehalococcoidales > RBG-16-60-22 > RBG-13-51-18. The sequence continues at coordinate 7,317 of CAYGVP010000025.1, read as the reverse complement.
GCTACGACGGACTAAACGGCGCCGCGTCTGCCACGCTGGAAGAAGCCAAACGCCTTAATGAGACCGCCCGCAACCGCTGCACCGGACTCTGTATCGAGACGCGGCCGGACTGGTGCGGACAGGCGGAAATTGAGCGGATGCTGGAATTCGGTACTACCAGGGTGGAGTTAGGGGTACAGACTTTAAACGACGATATTTATCGCCTGGTGCGGCGGGGACATGATGTCGAGGCGGTAGTTAAAGCTACCGCTTTACTCCGCGAGCATGGACTCAAGGTCTATTATCATTGGATGCAGGGGTTGCCCGGCTCGATACCGGAAAAAGATTTAGAGATGTCCAAACTGCTTTTTTCCGATGACAGGTTTAAGCCGGACGGGCTTAAGCTGTACCCCACCATGGTAGTGCAGGGCACTGAACTGGAAAAGTGGTATCAAGAAGGGCGCTACTGGCCCTACGATGATGCCACGATGATTGACCTGATTATCAAGATAAAAAGCATAGTACCCAAGTATGTGCGGATTTCCCGGGTGCTGCGCGATATCCCATCCAAATTTATCGTCGGCGGACTTAAAGACTCACTCCGCGATATCGTGAGGGAACGGATGCGGCAGGAGGGCATTGAGTGCCGCTGTACGCGCTGCCGCGAGTACGGCCACCGTTCTTTAGCCGGGTGGGAAATCGGCGCACCCCGCCTGGTGAGGATGGACTATAATGCCGCGGGAGGCAAAGAGATATTTCTCTCTTTCGAAGATGATAAAGAGACGTTATTCGGCCTATTACGACTCCGCATTCAATCGGGACATGTACCTGTACTGGGGTGGGGAAAAAAGGGGAATGAGGCAATCGTCCGGGAGCTGCATATCTTCGGACCGGAGGTGCCGCTAAGCGAGAAAAATTCTGCAGCAGCGCAGCATAAAGGACTGGGCAAGGCGCTATTGCGCGAAGCGGAGCGGATTGCTAAAGAAGAGTTCAACGCAGGCAGAATGGTCATTTTAAGCGGGACGGGCTCTAAAGAATATTACCGCGCCGAGTTCGATTATAAATCACAGGGCGATTACATGGTGAAAACCCTAGAATAACTTAATACCTTCGCAACTCTTTCAGCCGGTCGTCATCGATACCGAAGTGGTGGGCTATTTCGTGGCGGACGACCTGCTTTATTTTAGATGTTATTTGAGTGTCGTTTTTGCATTCGGCTTCAATAGGCTTCTGGAAAATGGTTATTTTATCCGGCAGATGGTAGGTATATCCGGCTGTCCTGTCGGTCAACGGCACGCCTTCGTAAAGCCCGAGCAGCGTCTCATTTCTCCTTAAGCCCGAGTGACTAAGCTGGGCGCGCGTTGGCTCATCGGCTACGATGATATCGATATTTTCCAGTCTCTCGCGTAATTCTTCGGGCAGGCTTTCAACAGCTCTAGCGACCAGTTCCTCGAACTTTTGCGTTTCCATACTAGTCCTTCTTTTCTTCCAGATGCGCGAGGTCGAACTTCATGCCGTCCCGCGCGGCGATTACTTTAACTCGCGTCTGTTGCGAAAGCTCTTTGGCTATTTTCTAGGGCTTTGCCTGCCAGACATGCATGCCAAAGTGACTTAAGATATTCGGTTATTTTAATTAAATAATAAAAGAAGCACATCATTTTTACAATTAATTTGAACCAACCGAGCTTTTGACATTTTCTGTTTTCAAATATATACTTATATCCCGTAGGTGTAAAGAACTATATCTTTAGACCTATTTTAGATATATCATATGATACACATATGTATAAGAATATTTTGATATAATTAGGAGGAAAACAAATGGAAAAAAATGTTATGACCCATCATGGCGGACATCTTGAAGCTTTGCTCGATGGTTGCCCCGATGCTATTCTCGCTATCAATGCCGGAGGTATCATCATTTTTGCCAATAAAGAGGCTTGCGCGCTTACCGAGCGCAGTATGAACGAGCTTATCGGCAGAAACATTGTGGAAGTCTATGAAAGCCTTGATGTAGCGCGGGCTGCCAACCGGAAAATCTATGAGGCCGGCGGCACGATTCATAACATGGAAACTCATACTAAAACAAAATCCGGAAAACTTATCCCGGTACGCGTTTCCGCCTCTCATCTTTATGACAGCAGTGGTAAGTATATCGGTGGGGTGGGATATTTTGCCCGATACCGGCCCTGGAGCGGCGCTGAAGCACAGACGAAAGCCCGTCTCGAACACATGGAAGCCGAGTTAGAAAGATTAAAATCTCTCGCCAGCCCGGTATTCGAACTTTATCCCGGGCTTTCGGTGATGGTAGTTGTCGGCGAACTTGACGGCGACCGCTTGAAAGATATTTCCTCCGTCTTATTAAGATATATGGAAAAGACGAGAGCCCAGGTAGCTCTCGTTGACTTGTCAAATGCATCTGTAATAAATAGTGATGAAGTTGCCAAACAATTAGCCAAGACTATACGGACGATACGGCTACTCGGTGCCGATTTTATTATTGCGGTAATGCCGGCTAATTTAGCCCTGACGATGGAACCGATGCTGGCAGAATTGGGTTCGCTAAAAGCCTTTAATTGTATTAATCTAGCTCTTGAAGAGGCTTTGAAAATCATCGGTTATGAAATACGCAAGAAGTGACTAGAACCTGGAGGGATGAATATTGGATAAAGTTTTCCCCAACATTGATGAGGCAATAGCGGATATTAAAGACGGCGCCGTGATTGCTATACCCGGTTTTTTTGCCTGTGGCGTTCCGAGAGCTTTGCTTCAGGCTGTCATTAAGAAAGGCACTAAAAATCTGACGCTTACCTGCGGCTGCGGCCCGCTGCTCGGTGCCGCTGACGAGCTTAGATCATTGGTGAAAAACGGGCAGCTTAAAAAAGTAATCGATTCTTATGGTCTGTTCCGCTCCGCTACCAAGGGGATGCAGGACCCTTTCGAACAGGCGGTCAGGGCTGGAAAAATTGAGTTAGAAGTATTTCCCATGGGCACAATGGCAGAAAAATACCGCGCGGGCGGTGCCGGTATACCCGCTTTTTATACTCCTACCGGCGTAGGTTCGGTCGTGGAAGAGGGCATCGTTTCCAGTATTGAAGCTAACTGCAAGAAAAAAGAGACAAGGATAATTGACGGGCAGAAATATGTATTGGAGTATGCCTTGAGGCCGGATTATGCTTTTATCCATGCCTACATGGGCGACCGGGAAGGCAACCTGCGTTATACAAAGACCGCAAAAAATTTTAACCATATTATGGCTACGGCTGCCAGAGTCACTATTGCCGAGATCGAAAACCTGGTTGAGATCGGGGCAATGAATGGCGATGACGTGCATACCCCGGGGATTTATGTGCACAGGGTGGTACAGGTGCCGCGGCCTAAATTTGCGATAACAATAGACTAGAAGGAAGAGTAAAATGTCTCAAAAGACGAAATTAAAGGGATTATCGAGAGAACTGATAGCTTTACGCGTAGCCAGCGAGCTGGAGGACGGCGCTTACGTTAATCTTGGTATCGGAATACCGACTCTTGTCTCCGACTGGATTGAAGGACGGGATATCATGCTTCAATCGGAGATAGGCATGCTTAAAACCGGCCCTCTGGCGGTGGGAAACGCTGTTGACCAGGACCTTATAAATGCCAGTTGCCAGCCGGTTACGGAACTGCCGGGCTCTTGTTATTTTGATATCGCCGAATCCTTCGGGATGATACGCGGCGGACATATCGATGTTGCGGTCATGGGGGCTTTACAAATCAATGACCGCGGCGATTATGCCGGCTGGTCCAACCCTGCGAGGGGCTTATTCGTTGGCAATATCGGCGGGTCGATGGACCTGTGCGCCGGCGCTAAGAAGTTATTTATTGCCATGGAACACACGACCAGGGATGGTGAATACAAGATAGTTAAAAAGTTATCATATCCGGCTACTGCTTTAGGTAAAGTGAGCATGCTGTTTACCGACCTGGCGGTGATAGAAATTACCCCGAAAGGCATGGTCCTTAAAGAAATGTTTGCCGGCCTTACGCCGGAGGATATCCAGTCGGTCACCGAGCCGAAACTGATAATCAGCCCTGACCTTAAAGAGATAGAGTTCTAGAAAAAAGGGTTACTTAAATATCAAGGGAAGCTCGCGAGCTTCCCTTTTTTATTTGGTTTAGATATGATATGGAGCATAGAGGAGGGGAGAAAATGGAAGCAATCTTAATCGCCCCTTGCGGCATAAACTGCGGCGTGTGCAGCGCCTACCTGTCTATGAAAAACGACCTGAAACGCACCGGAATCATGAGGATGTATTGCGCCGGTTGCCGCCCGCGCGGTAAAAACTGCGCCTTTATGAAAAAGAGCTGTGAATTGCTGGGGGAAGGTAAGGTTCAGTACTGCTATGAATGTGATGATTTTCCGTGTGCTCGTTTGAAGCGCCTTGATAAACGTTATTCGACAAAATATCACATGAGCATGATTGAAAACCTGGAATATATAAAAGAACGCGGTGTGGAGAAATTTTTAAAGAAGGAAGCAAAAAAGTGGCGTTGCCCTGAATGCGGCGGGGTAATATGCTGTCACAATGGTATTTGCTTTACTTGCGGATTAGAAAAACTTAAGGCGAAGAAGAAAAAATACAGGTGGGAAGATGACTAGTTAAGTGCGCTTTGCTATAATTTAACTGTAACTGCTGTTACGAGAGGATAGCAATGGAAAAGAAGATAAAAGTTGGTGTTATCGGGGCGACGGGTGTGGTGGGGCAGAATTATTTAAGACTGCTCCAGAGACACCCGTGGTTCGAGGTGGTACATCTGGCGGCATCGCCGAACTCGGCGGGGAAAAAGTACGCCGATGCTGTAGCGGGACGCTGGCATATGAACGTAGATATTCCAGAAGCCTACCGCAATATTATCGTAGAAGACGCGAGTAATGTCTCTAAAGCGGTAGGCAAATGCAAAATTGTCTTTTCGGCGGTGGAGCTGGATAAAAAAGCCATCCTCGCTCTGGAAGAAGAATACGCCGGCAGAGGATTCGCCGTTGTCTCCAATAACTCGGCGCACCGCGCTACCGAAGACGTGCCGGTGATTATACCGGAGATAAATCACAGTCATCTGGATATAATTCCGCGCCAGCGCAAGAAGCGCGGCTGGAAAGACGGATTACTCGTCGTTAAGCCGAACTGCAGCATCCAGAGCTATATGCTGCCAATCTTTGCCTTTATTAAAGCTGGCTATCCGATTGAAAAGATGATTTTAGCTACATTGCAGGCGGTATCCGGCGCGGGCTATCCCGGTCCGGCTTCCATCGACCTGATTGATAATGTGTTGCCGACGCTTGCCGGCGAGGAAGACAAATCGGAAGTAGAGCCGGCAAAAATCCTGGGCAGGATAGAAGGCGACAGGATTGTATCTGATACCAGTATAAAAATATCCGCCCATTGCAATCGTGTTGCGGTTTCTAACGGGCATATTGCCTGCGTTAGCTTAAAGTTTGCCGATAAAAAACCGGGCATGGACGAGATTATTGGAATCTGGCGGAATTTTTCATCGCTGCCGCAGGAGTTAAAGCTGCCTTTCGCGCCCGTTCCCCCGATAATCTACCGCGACGAGCCTGACCGGCCGCAACCGCGCAAGGACAGGGACGCCGGCAACGGCATGGCGATAACGGTAGGCAGACTGCGACCGTGCAACGTCCTGGATATCCGCTTCGTGGGGCTGCACCATAATACGGTGCGGGGCGCCGCCGGCGGGGCTATCCTTACCGCCGAGTTACTGGTGGCTAAGGGGTTTGTTAAGTAGCTTTACGGGTTAGATAAAAACGAGGGGCTTCTGAATAAGAAGCCCCTTTTTATTTTCTCTGAACTTGTCTTTTGGCTATAATGATTGTGTAGTAGCCAGTCAAAAGAGAGAATATCCTGACGGAGGGGATTACGATAAAAGCATTCTTAAAAAGTTTCGCTTATGCCTTCAGAGGTATCTATATGGCGTTAAAATCAGAGAGGAATTTCAAAATCCACATTATCGCGATGTGCTTGGCGATAGCGTTGGCAATATACCTTAACCTCTCTATGCCAGAATGGGGTTTAATAATTTTCTCTATAGGATTTGTTTTAGTCGCCGAGCTTTTCAACACTGCTATAGAAAGACTGGGTGATAAATTAGCCGAGGGCGAACGTAATGAAACTGTCAGAAATGTAAAAGACATAGTTGCGGCTGCTGTTCTACTCTCGGCTTTAACTGCGCTTGCCATCGGGATTTTAGTTTTGATTATCCCGTTTATCCGTCGGTTGCTTGAATGATGCTAGCATACTTGACTTAAAAGAACGGAAAAAGCGATAATATCTAGGATTTCATTGAACACTCCCCGATAGCTCAACGGTAGAGCGGGCGGCTGTTAACCGCTAGGTTCAAGGTTCGAATCCTTGTCGGGGAGCCAAGTTTTTTCAAGCAAATTTCGTCAATTCTCCTCGATGACTGCATTCTACTTTTAAAGCTGATATAATAGATAATAGACCATGACAATGTTAAACAGGGAGCAGGTTTGTGCCTTTAAGCGATAGAGATTATATGAAACCATCACCTCCGCCGCGGAGAAGAGTCTTGACCGGTGGTGGATCTGTTGGATTTTTACAGAATCCCGTCTACCTGATTATCATAGTAAATTTCATTATTTATATAGCCTCCTTGGTTTTGATAAAAATGGGTTACAGGAATGAATTCGTTGGTAATTTGGGACTCGCGTCGAATTTGTTCACAGAAAAGCCTTGGACGATAATAACAAATATGTTTACTCATACTGAATTCTGGCATATCTTCGGCAATATGATAACCCTGTTTTTCTTTGGGCAAGTCATCTATAAGCTGGTAGGGACTAAGTGGTTTCTTTTGCTTTATTTCGTCGGCGGCATTATAGGTAATTTGTTCTTTATCTGGCTGGGTTCACCGTTATCTATTGTCATCGGTGCTTCCGGGGCAGTGTATGCTTTAGCCGGAGCTCTCATGGTGATGATGCCTAAAATGCAGGTAGCCGTGTGGGGAATTCTTCCCATGCCGCTATGGGCGGTAATCTTACTGTTTTTCGTACTCTGGTCTATACCTGGCGTTTTTTCTGATATTGCTGGGCAATCTCAAGTCGCCTGGCAGGCGCATCTGGGGGGTCTGGCAGCCGGATTGATTACTGGCTTCTTTTTCCGGAGAAGGTATCGCTACATCCGTTAGGATAATCCTGTGGAACGTGCGTCCAGCTTGACTTTTACGTTCACCGTACGTATAATACTTAAGTTACCTGTTTTTATTTTTTGACATGGTTTGAGATTGGTGCCCGAGTGGCGCAACGGTAGCGCAACCGATTTGTAA